>DAOLYL010000117.1:0-7534 GCA_035425765.1 Flavobacterium sp.
ATTTTTTTTATTACTTTTGGTTTGCAAATCAAAAAATTCTATGACTAAAAATTACTTTTTCAGTTTTGTTGTACTTATTTCATCCTTAATTACTTCGTGTTCAGATGATGATTATACCGAAATCGAAGATATTTTACCAGTTGCTACTAATGATGTTGGTACTTATGAATTACTTTCAACTGTAATTGTTGATGTTGCCAGTAATGATACTACTGGAGATGCAGTTTTGCCATCAACAGTTAGTATTGTTGGAGGAACAGATACTGACGGAAATACAACTCTCGATAAATTAGTAGTTACAAATGACGGAATTTGGACAGCAAATCCTGTTACTGGAGCAATTACTTTCACTCCAAATGGTGGTTTATCAACATCACCTACTCCAATTTCATATACAATAAAAGACGCTGAAGGAAACGTATCAAATGTAGCAACTATAACTATATCTGCTGTTCCAACTGCAGTGGTTGATTTAACTCAAGTACCTTATCCAAAATTATCAGACTATAAGTTTTTTGCTGGAATAATGAAAAATCAAATTCCTTCATTAAATGTGTTGCCATTAGAACCTGAAAGCACTTTATTTACTGATTACGCTCACAAAAAACGTTTCGTTTGGATGCCGCCAGGAACAAAAGCTACTTATGATGGTGAAGGAAAAGTTCTTGAACTTCCAGTTGGAGCCGCTTTGATAAAAAACTTTTATTATGACAATGTTCAACCTTCAAATGAAACAAGAATCATTGAAACAAGAATCATGATAAAAAAAGCAACTGGTTGGATTTTTGCAGAATACGTATGGAATAATGAGCAAACAGAAGCTTTTTACAATATGGAAGGTTCATATACTAGTATAACGTGGACACAAGAAAATGGAACACCAAGAACTGTAGCCAATTATAGAATACCGTCAGAAACTGAATGTTTTGTTTGTCATAAAGTAAATAATGTTGCCAAACCAATTGGTATTAAACCTCAAAATTTGAATAATGACTTTCCATTTAATACTGGTTCACAAAATCAATTAGCAAAATGGGTAGAAGTAGGTTATTTGGATGGTTCAAATTTACCTTCAAATATGTCATCAACGGTTGATTATAAAGATACTTCGAAACCATTGGTTGATAGAGTTAGATCTTACTTAGATATTAACTGTGCTCATTGTCATAGTCAAGAAGGACATTGCGAATATAGACCTATGAGATTTTCTTTTTCTGACACAGGAAATGCAAATGGATTAACAAATATGGGAGTTTGTGTAGACACTCAAGATATGCAAGGATTCCCTTCAACACTAAGTAAAATTATAAATCCAGGAAACCATAACAGGTCAATGTTATATTACAGAATAAATACCAACAATGAAACATATAGAATGCCTCTTCATGGACGATCAGAAATCCATACAGAAGGTGTTGATTTGATCAGAAGTTGGATTGCCACTTTAGAACCATGTCAATAAAATAAATAATAAATAAATCATGAAAAGAAAATTACTCATTTTTTCCTTATTGCTTGTAGTGCAGTTTGTAAAAGCTCAACAAACTTGTGCAACAGCTCTACCTATTACCACATCAGGTACATTTGTAGTTGATGCAATAAATGGAACTGAAGTTCCACAACCTATTTGTTCACAGTATGGACAAATACCAGAGGAAGACATTCCTGCAGGTGAATGGTATGTTTATACACCTACAGGCGACTTTACTGTTAGAGTTACATCTGACTTAGTTGCAAATTCACCAAGAAAAGACACAAGAGTACATATTTATGTAGGAACTTGTACAGGTGGTTTTACTTGCCATGCTGGTGATGATGATAGTGGCGCAAACCTTTCATCAACTACAACTTTTGATGTAGAAGAAGGGACAACATACTATATCGCTTGGGATAATAGATGGACAGCAGATGGATTTACTTTTCAACTAACAGAAGGACCAATTGTTGTAAATCCTTGTACAACAGCTACTGCAATAACCGCTGGAGTAACAACAGTATCAACAATTGACGGAAATAATTTAACTACAAATTGTTCAAACGCTACATTAGCGGAATGGTATTCTTATACCGCAACAGCTAATCTTAACTTAACTATTACATCTGACTTACCTCAAAACATTTGTAAAAACACAAATTTTAGTGTTTACACAGGAAACTGTCCAGGCGTTTTAACATGTGTTTCTAGCGATGATAACTCAGGTATTATTTCATGTAATAATGGTAATACTAATTCATTTTTATCAACAAAAACATTTGAAGTACAAGCTGGTGTAACGTATTACATTGCATGGGATAATGAATGGAGTGAAGAAGGTTTCGACTTTCAATTAACTGAGCAACTTATCGTAAGACCTGTTCAATATACTACACAAGTAATTGGAACTGTTGACAGTCAATACAATACCTGTATCGTTGATATGAATGGTGACAACAAAGATGATATTGTTGGTATTAGTAGTAATAATATGAAAGTTCATTTGCAAGGTGATGCTGGAATTTTTTCAGTTGTAAACTTTCCAATTTCAGGAACTAGCCAAATGCCATCATGGAGTATTGCTGCTGGTGATTATAACAAAGATGGATTTAATGATATAATACTTGGAGCAAATGGTGGAATTTCACTTTGGAAATCAAACAATACAGGTTCAGCATATACAAGTATTACACCTGGCGAATATATATTTTGTCAAAGAACGAATTATGTTGACATCAATAATGATGGAAATTTAGATATCTTTTCATGCCACGATATTGATCCTAATGTTTATTACTTAAACGATGGGAATGGTGGTCTTAATTATTATCAATCAGGAATTTCTGCTGGTGCATATATGTTAGGAGTAACAGCAAGTGGTGGAAATTATGCTTCACTTTGGACAGATTATGATAATGATGGTGATGTTGATTTATTTATATCTAAATGTTCTGGACCTCCAAGTGAACTTCACAGAAACGATGGAAATGGCATTTTTACTGACATTTCAGCAATAGCTGAAATTGATGAAACTCCAGTTCAATCTTGGTCTTCAGCAATTGCTGATTTTGATAATGATGGTGATATGGATATCGTTGTTGGTTCAAATGGTAGTGTTGGGCATAAATTTTTTAGAAATGAGTTAGATAAAACAAATAGTGTTGAAGAAGCATTTACAAATATTACTGTTGGTTCAGGACTTGATTTAGATAATTCAACAAATAGAGACTATATTGCTTATGATTTTGATAATAACGGTTTTATAGACATCTTAGGAGGCGGAAATAAAATTCTATTCAACAAAGGAAATAATATTTTTGAACCAACAACTTATGGTTCAATTGATGTTGGTGCTGTTGGAGATTTAAATAATGATGGTTTTCTGGATATTTTAAACGACTTTGGCAATGCAAATGTTCGTTATGCAATTCCTAATGGCAATAATTGGTTAAAAATAACAACTAAAGGAATTGCTAGTAATAGTAATGGAATTGGAGCTCGTATTGAAATTTATGGCTCTTGGGGTAAACAAATCAGAGATGTTAGAAGTGGCGAAGGATTTGAATTCATGAGTACTTTAAATACGCACTTTGGTCTTGGAACTGCTACAGAAATTGATCAAGTAATAATCAAATGGCCATCAGGAACAGTTGATACATATAATAATGTAGCTATCAATCAAACTTTAAATGTTATTGAAGGTGCAACTTTATCAAATCAAAATTTCAACAACGGAGTGTTTGCTATTTATCCTAACCCTGTGAAAGAAACAATTAACATTCAGTTAAAAGATAACTCAATGACATTAAATAATGCTCAAATATTTGACATCAATGGTAAAAGAGTTATCAATACTAACGATGTTAGTCAACCAATCAATGTTAGTCAATTAGCAAATGGTTCATACATTTTAGTAGTTACAGATTCTGACACTAAAAGCTATTCTCAAAAATTCATAAAAGAATAATAGAATTATTTTTACAAACAAAAAAGTCCCGAAAATTTCGGGACTTTTTTGTTTACAATCTATAACTTCTTTTCCATAACATAATCATCCATCAAAAAACCATTTCCAATATCAATCACTTCCTCATAAGCAATTGAAAATCCTATTTTTGTATAAAAAAATTGAGCAGAATTATTTTTATTAACATTCAAAAAAAGAGCTGATTGATTATTATTTTGGGCTTCGTATGCAATAAATTTAACTAACTTATTCCCTATTCCTTTGGTTTGAATAGACGGTAAAACGTAGAGTTTGTGGATTTTTGTTTTCCCCTTTTCACCACAATCAAATTCATAGGACGCAAAACCAACAAAGTTTTCTTCTTTTGCTAAAATGAAATGATGATTTTTTTTGGATTGTGCAAGTAATGCATTCTTACTATACATCAAATCTAACATGTACTCAATTTGACTTTCAGAAATAACATCTTTATAAGCAACTGGCCAAGTTTCTTGCGCAATAGCTTGAACAATATCCAATTGATTTTCAGAAGCTTTTATAATTTCAAACATTAGCGCTTTAATTTTTCTTCATAAAGTGAAATCCAATCTTGAACAGACATTTTAGAGGCCAATTCACCTAATAACTCATAGGGAATGTCATTCATTTTTTTAAATCGAATGCAACTTTTACCCATATCCAATTTAGTTTTACAATGTTTTGGATATTCTGAAACAAACCAATTTAACAATTTCTCATCAGCATATATTCCCATATGATAAAAAGCTATAAAGTTTTTTTGAGAAGCTAATGATAAAAATGGTAAAGGCATTTTTGGATCACAATGATAACCACTTGGATAAATAGAATGTGGAACAACATAGCCCAACATACCATATCCTATCGTTTCTTCAAAACCTTTTGGCAGATTTTCTAAAACTATAGTTCTAATTTTTTCAATAACTATTTTTCGGTCTTCGGGAAGTGATTCAACATACTCCAAAGGTGTTTTTGCTGTTGATTGCATCTAGTATTATTTTGTTTCCCAAAAATAGAAATAATTTTAATAGCTTTACGAATGATTTTTATCTACTCAATTTATGTCGCATAATAAGCTCCGAACTGACAAAACATGTCTGAATTGTAACCATGTAGTTGACCAACGATTTTGTCCTAACTGTGGTCAAGAAAATATCGACACACGAAAGACTTTCTACCAACTATTTGTCCATTTCTTTGAAGATTTAACGCATTATGAAAATTCATTTTGGAAAACCATTCGCAATCTAATTTTCAAACCTGCATCGCTAACAAGAGAATATTTATCTGGAAAGAGAATGTCCTATTTGGCGCCAATTCGATTGTATATTTTCATCAGTTTTGTAACGTTTTTTATTGTTTCTCTACTTCCTGGTGGAATAGAAGAAGAAACTGAGACTGTTACAATCGTTAATGGCAAACCTGTTACCGAATTAATTAAAGACTCATTAATTGCAAAAAAAGACAGTATAAATAATCTGATTTGGATAAAAAACTTGGAGAAACAAGGTGTTTTTGATCAAAAACAATCTGATTCATTGAAAAAAATTCTTATTGAAGCTACTAAAAACCAAACAAAAGACGACTCTGACAGTTATATGAACTTTGGTTATAAAAGTTTAAAAGAGTTAGACTCCATTCAAAAATTTGGAAAACCTGATGATAAAGAAAATGATTTTATTTATTGGTTTCTAAAAAAAACATTCCAAGTAAAAGAAGGTAGAACTAAAGAAGAAGTTAAAGAACGATTTTTAGAGTCTTTCCTAAGAAATATTCCTAAAGCACTTTTTATTTATATGCCATTGTTTGCCTTCATTTTGTGGTTATTTCAAAACAAAAAAAGATGGTACTATTTTGATCATGGTATTTTCACCTTGCATTACTTTTCGTTTTTGCTTTTAGCAACATTAATAATGGAGCTGATTGAAGCTTTTATTAGACTATTTGGTGACTATCCTTTTATAGATTCAACTGTTGGTATAATAAATTTTGTAATAGTTTGTTATATGCTTTATTATTTTTTCCCAGCTCATCATCGTTTTTATGGGCAATCACGAATTAAAACTGTTATAAAAGGAATCATTATGTTTTTTATAAATATATTTATTCTATCCTTAATTCTGATTGGAATTGCATTATACTCATTCATTAATATCCATTAAATTATGATAAAAAAAATTATTTTACTTATTGTTAGTGCTTTATTTTTTATTGGTTGTTCGTCTGCAAGAAAAACTGTTGACTATGAAAACATAGCCACTAATTATGTGAATCAAATTAAAAGCGAAAATCTAAAAACAAATCTTACCATTATTGCTTCTGACGAAATGGAAGGAAGAGAAACTGGAAGTAATGGTCAAAAAAAAGCTGGAAACTATATTATTGAACAATATAAAAATGCTGGAATATCGTTTCCAAATGGAGCAACAAGTTATTATCAAAATGTTCCTGCTTCGTTTTTAAATGCCAAAAGAAATTTGAATTTACAAGATTCGGAAAATATTTGGTCATTTATTGAAGGTTCTGATAAAAAGGATGAAATTGTAGTTGTTTCGGCTCATTATGACCATGTTGGAATTGAAAATGGTGAAATCTATAATGGTGCAGACGATGATGGCTCAGGAACAGTGGCGTTAATCGAAATTGCTAAGGCATTTCAAAAAGCAAAAAATGAAGGAAATGGACCAAGACGTTCCATTTTAATTCTTCATGTTACTGGCGAAGAACATGGTTTGCTTGGTTCTAGATATTATTCTGAAAATCCTTTATTTCCTCTAGCCAATACTGTTTCTGATGTAAATATTGATATGATTGGTCGTAGAGATGATTTGCATAAAGACAGTAATAATTATGTTTATGTAATTGGTTCTGACTATCTTTCAACAGACTTGTATAATGTTTGTGAAAACGCCAACAAAAAACATACAAACCTTTTATTAGATTATAAATTTAACGACAAGAAAGATCCAAATCGTTTTTATTATCGTTCTGACCACTACAACTTTGCTAAAAATGGAATTCCTTCTGTATTCCTGTTTAGTGGTGTTCACGAAGATTATCACAAACCTGGTGATGATGTTGAAAAAATAGAGTTTGATGCTTTGACTAAAAGAACAAAATATGCTTTTGCAATAGCATGGGAAATTGCCAATAGAGATAAAAAACTAATCGTTGATAAAAAAGACGAATAAACTACTCTTTTAGTATCTGAGAAGCGTGTGCTTTGGTTTTTACATCAGTTATAACATCTTCAATGATGCCGTTTTCATTGATTACAAAAGTTGTTCTGTTGATACCATCATATTCTCTTCCCATAAACTTTTTTGGTCCCCAAACTCCAAATGCTTCAATAACTGATTTGTCTTCGTCAGCCAATAATGGAAATGGAAATTCATATTTGTTTTTGAAATTAGTTTGTGCTTTTGCATTGTCTGCACTAACACCTAGAAGCGCATAATTATTGGCTTTAAATCGTTCGAAATTGTCTCGCAAATCACATGCTTCTGCGGTACAACCTGGTGTGTTTGCTTTTGGATAAAAGAAAACTACTAATTTTTTTCCTTTATAATCAGCTA
>DAOLYL010000118.1:0-7499 GCA_035425765.1 Flavobacterium sp.
CGCCAAGCTACGCTTTCTGGCAACATTTCTTCAAAAGCTTTACGAAGCAACCATTTTTCCATTCGTTCGCCGTTAATCATCTTATCTTGCGGATTTACTCGCATGGCAACATCCATAAATTCTTTGTCCAAAAACGGAACGCGACCTTCAATTCCCCAAGCTGCCAAACTTTTGTTGGCGCGCAAGCAATCATACATGTGTAATTTACTTAATTTACGAACGGTTTCTTCATGAAATTCTCTTGCATTTGGTGCTTTGTGAAAATACAAATAACCACCAAACAATTCGTCTGAACCTTCGCCAGAAAGGACCATTTTTATTCCCATTGATTTGATAACTCTTGCCATCAAATACATTGGCGTTGAAGCACGAATAGTCGTTACATCATACGTTTCTAAATTATAAATCACATCGCGAATGGCATCCAAACCTTCTTGAATAGTAAATTTAATTTCGTGATGAATAGTTCCAATATGTTCGGCTACTTTTTTGGCAGCAATCAAATCAGGTGAACCTTCTAAACCAACCGCAAACGAATGCAATTGTGGATACCAAGCATCAACTGTATCTCCAGATTCTATTCTTTTCTGGGCATATTTTTTGGCAACAGCCGAAGTAATTGACGAATCCAATCCGCCAGAAAGCAAAACACCATAAGGAACATCACTCATCAACTGACGGTGAACGGCAGCTTCTAGAGCTTTTTTAATTTCATCAATGCTGGTTTGATTGTCTTTAACTGCATCATATTCTGTCCATTCTCTTTTGTACCATTGTACAAATTCGCCGTCTTTGCTTGACAAATAATGTCCTGGAGGAAACAATTCGATTTTGGTGCAATAACCTTCTAACGCTTTCAATTCAGAAGCTACATAAAAAGTTCCGTGTTGATCCCAACCGATATATAAAGGAATAATTCCCATGTGATCACGAGCGACAAAGTATTCATCTTTCTCCACATCATAAATAGCAAAGCCGAAAATTCCGTTCATTTCATCAATAAAATGAGCGCCTTTTTCTTTGTAAAGAGCTAAAATTACTTCGCAATCACTTTCGGTTTGAAACTGATATTTTCCTTCAAATTGTTTACGTAATTCTCTGTGATTGTATATTTCGCCATTGGCTGCTAAAACCAATTGTTTGTCTTGACTAAACAAAGGTTGTTTTCCAGATGCTGGATCAACAATTGCTAATCTTTCGTGAGCTAAAATAGCTTTTTCGTTACTGAAAATACCACTCCAATCTGGTCCGCGATGACGGATGATTTTTGCCATTTCCAAAACTTGAGGTCTTATTGTTTCTGATTTTTGTTTTAATTCAAAAGCGCATACTATTCCGCACATAATCTTTTCTTTTTAATTCGTTTGTTGAAGCAAAATTGAAGTATTCGGTTTTAATTAAAAATTAAAAATTAAAAATTAGTTATAATTTATAACTAAAAATTAAAAATTATAGAGTTACTGTAATTAAAGCGATAGAAAAAGTGAGTTTTGAGTTAGAAAATGTTACTCTAAGCTTTCAATTTTATATTGTTTCTCGTTCACTTCTGCTGAAAAACCAATGGATTTTCCCATCAATTGACTTCCTAATGGAGATTGTGGCGAAAGCGCAAAAACGGTTTTATTGTCGATAGTGATTTTTGGCAAAGCCGTAGAAATAAAAAGTAACATTCCATTGGTTTGCACCAAACTGCCCAAAGCTACTTTTTGATGTGTTGAAGAAGCATCTATTCTATCAAGAATGTTTTTTTGATCTAAAACTTCTTTGAGTTTGTGGTTGAGTTTTTCTTGTTCTAAGTGCATCATCGACAAAGCTGTTTCATGTTTGTCGCCAGCCGAACCTTTGGCATCATTTTGCGCATCAATTGTAAGTCCTGAAATCATGTCTTGAAAAACATCTATTCGGTCTTGAACCAATTGTTTATATTGTTGAAGGATTTGTTGTTTCATTTTAGATAGTTAGATTTTTAGACAATTAGATTTTTAGCTTTTTCTAATCATCTAAAAATCTAACTGTCCAAGAAGTCTAGAAGTCAAATTTATAACTTGCTCCAGCCATTACTTGAATTCCTTGTACTGGAAAATATAACCAACGTTGGTAATCTTGATTAGCCAAGTTATTTCCTTTTAAGAAAAACGTCAATCGCTCGTTGTGTTTGTAACCAATATGGGCATTTAAATCAAAATAGCTTTTTAAAGTGAAATTCTGAAAACCTTCTGGTTGCGAAGCATCTGCAAATTGTTCCTCTCTTTCGCCTACGAAGAAAAATTTCAATCCTGCATACCATTTTGGCGTGATTGTTACATCCAATGTTGAAGCAACATTTAATTCAGGTAGATTCCAAGCGTCCTTCTCTACATCGGTTGAAAAACTATTGAATGTACCATTAATTCCGAAAGAGACGTTTTTAGAAAAATCAGCTTTTAATTCACCGAAGAAACCAATTGTTTTCACGTGATCGTACACTACTCCAAATGAATTTCCAAAAATGTAACCATCAGTACTAGCATTAGTTGTAGTTAGTCCATTACTTTTGAAAAGTGCTTTATTTTGTTCATTTAAATAAGAAGCGCGAACATTATAGCTAACCGAATTGGCGAGCTTACCTTTTAATCCAAGATAGATATCATACTTTTGATCGGTTGGTGCAATTCCTAAGGTTGGCGAAACAAAAAAGTTTTGGTCAACAAATTCTTTATATGAATTTTGTTTTAATGAACCTTCAATTCCAGCGTAAGCAATCATCAAATCGCCAACTACTTTATAAGAACCTGTTATTTGTGGGTAGATAAAAAACTTACTTTCACCTGATTCTTGTGCTGCGCTGTAGAAAAATCCAACACCAGCATTTAAAGATAAATCGTCTTTGTTGATAGCAATACTTGGTTGTACTCCAAAATTTGTAAATCCATAATCAATTTGATTTAAACCAGAAAAATCTTTTTCAAATGAACCACTGATATAATCTACAATTAAATCGACATTGATTTTTTCTTCAATAATATCAAATTGAAATGACGGTTTTAAGACAAATCGGTTTTCGGCAGAACCAAAAGCATCCCAAAAACGATTGAATTTAATACTGCTTTCTTTTACAAACGAATCGCCAAGACTTAATCTTCCGCCAAGGTAAAGATTATGATAGGTTTGTTGTTCGTCAATTGCATTAATTATAACTTGGTCAAAATAATTTGGACGAATTCCATACCAATTATATACTTGGTGTTGATAACCTGCATCGGCATTCCAAGACAAAGCACGTGTTCTACTTCCATAGGTTAAATCGAGCGCAGTATTGAATAATTTATCATCCAAAACAACCTCTTTAATTCCACCTTGAGATGAATTATGACGAAGCATTCCGCCAAAATAATCGGTATTACTGATATTTTCGGTAACAAATAATTCGGCATTTACTGTTCCATAATTCCCAGCAGCTAAAGTCAAATAATTACTAAATATTTTCTCTTGAGCAGATTTATCTACATTGGCAGCTTTTCCTTTAGAAGGCGTAAATGTTGAAGCTACTGGAAAAGAAAAAATATTGTATTTAATATTCTCTTTTTTGGAAGTTTCTTCGTCTTCTAACGATGGTGTTTCTTTCACTTTGAAAGCATCAGAAATTGTTGGTGTATATGGTTTTACTACATTTACTACTTCAGTTCCGATGTTTTCGTCTTTTTTCTGAGCAAAAATTATGTTGGAAAAAAGAATTGTTATAACTATATATTTTAAATTTTTCATATTTACATTTTTAAAGCATTCTCCTGAAACTTCGTGATGGCTTGTTATGATACGTTTTATTCTGTGATTGACGAATTTGTTTTAGATTCTTCAGATTTAATTTTTTGTAATTCAACAGTAGCTTCATCAACTACATCTTGAAACTCTTTGAAGTTTTTTATAACTGCATCCAAAATAACCGTAGCTTGATAACTATCATCCATCTTATAAAAATTATTTGCCATTACAATCAATCCTTTCGAACCAAAATATTTGTAACCCGAATAATCTTTGGCTAATTTTTGAACCGTTTTATTAGAATCTTCATATTTCCCATCTTTGTTTTTGAAGAAAGCGTCATAGTATAATGCTTCGGCTGCTAATTCTCCTTTTGCGATAGTCAATAATTTGGCGTAAGCAGTTCTAGCCTTGGCTTCGTCATTGGCTTTAACGGCAGAACGAGCAACGATGATTTGCGCATCACTTTTCACATTATTATCTGTTTTTGGATTTTCTAAAACTTTGTCGGCATAAATCACTGCATTTGGATAATCCTTTTGTTCAAAATAAGCACGCATCAAATTGGCTTGTGCAAATGTTTTGTTTTGAGGAAAATCAGCTTCCGTTTCTAGTCGTTTTAAAACAGGAATAGCTTTAGCAAAATCATCTTTCTTTAAATGAATTTCACACAAACGAGCCAATGATTGTTCAGTAAACTCATTTCTTGGTTTACTAACAACAAAATCATAATGAGCTACAGCATTACTAGGTAAACCATCTGTAAAATAAGATTGTGCTAAATAGAAATTGGCTTTTAAAGAATGAATACCGTTTGGAAATTTAGAAACATAACCACTCAAACTTGTGATAGCTTGTTTGGTATTATTTTGTAAAAATTGTTTTTCTGCCGATTCATAAGTATCATTATCCAACTCAGCATCAGAAACTTCAACAAAATCCAGTGTTCTAACCCATGAAGCATATTCATCTACTTTTCCGTTATCCATATAAATTAATCTGGCAGTTGAAACAGCTTCTAATGCTTCTGGACTTCTTGGATATTCTGCTGCAACTTTCTTGAATTTTGCCAGCGCTAATTCGTCTTTTTGTCCATTGTAATATACTAAACCTTGACGCAAAATAGCTTTTGAAGCAAAAGAACCATTTTTGAATTCTGTTAGTAATTGATCATACGTTTTAACAGCTAAATCTGTTTTTCCATCATTAACATAAGTATTTCCTAACTCTAGCAAAGCATCATCACGATACTGAGACGATTTGAAATTTTGCAAAAACTTATTGAAATCTTCGATTTTCTTGTCGTTTCTTGAAACAAAACCATAACTCAAAGCTTTTTGAAACGCAGCATAATCTGCATCTATGCTTTTCATTTCGATAACTTTATTATACGCTTCCATTGCTGGCCAGTATTTTGAAGTTACAAAACGGCAATCACCTAATCGCAAATAAGAATCGTTTAACCTGACCTTATCGTCTTTGACTGCATCAATCTGTTTTTGAAAAAAATCGCCTGCTTGATCGTATTCTTTTTGTTTGAAATGTGCGTAAGCAATATTATAATTGATGTTTTTATATTCCGGAGTTGATTTTGATTCGGGTGCATTTTCAAATTGTTTAAAACTCAACAAGGCATCGCCAAAACTATCTAAAACATATTCGGTTTCACCTTTCCAAAAAGTAGCTCTGGCCGTAAATTTGGCATCTCTAGGTGTAGCAATTGATTTTTTAAACATCTTCATTGCTTCTTGATAATTGCCATCAGTGTATAATTCAATTCCACGATAAAACGTTACTTTTTGATAAGCAGGTTTGTTCTCGGCAGAATTATTTTTTTCAAGCAAAGTCAATGCTGCAGAATAATTTTTAGATGTGATATACGAATTAATTAACAACGTTTCAATCTCAAGTTTATTTGGAGTATTTGGGTATTTGTTCAGAAAAGAAGACAAAACATCAGGAACACTTTGATATGAATTTCCAATTTCATAGCTCAATTTAGCATAATTCAAATGAGCATCTTCCTGAATTTTTGCATCAAAATTCATTTCAGAAGCATTTTTGAAAGCATTCAATGCTTGTTGTTTTTTATCCGTTTTAAGATAACTTTCTCCTAAATGATAATAACCATTTTGTGCCACAGAATCATTTCCTCCAATAATTTTATTGAACTGTGAAATGGCATTTTCGTAGTCTTTTTGCTGATAATACGTGTAACCCAATTGATAAAAATCGGTGTTATTCCATTTTCCTTTCTTTCCTTTATACTCTTTTAAATAAGGTAGTGCTTTGTCGTATTGTTTTAAATTAAAATAACTTTCGCCAATAATTTTATTCAATTCTGATTTTTCAGAAGCATTTGATTTTGGCAAAGCTGCAATTCCTAATTCGATAGCTTTTTGGAAATTACCTAATTTAAAGTTCATATCTGCTTGAAAATAAGACAGCTTTTCTTTGTATTTTTCTTCGCCTGAAACCTGGTCAAAATATTTGGTAGCTTCTTCATAATTATCATTTTCATAATTCATAAATCCTAAATAATACTTGGCTTGTGAACCATATTCTTTAGAATTTGCTACTTTATTGAAATATGTTGTGGCTTCTTTTTTGTTTTTTGCCGTAAAATAAGCGTAACCTTTTTGGAAATTGAATTTTTCTTCCTCTTCATAAGTTAACGAAGATTCGTCCACTTTATCAAAATATTCCATCGCTTGTGGATATTTTCCTTGCTCAAAATAATATTGTGCTACTTCTTTGAAAGCTTGATTTTGTTTTGAACTTGTTGGATAATCCGTTACGAATTTCTCCATCATTTCATCAGCATTGGATTGATTTAATCGAATAGCACAAGTTGCAATATAGTAGGAACAGTCGGCTTTAACGTCTTGTTGATTGTTCTCTTGCTTTACACGTTCAAAAAGAATTTGAGCGGATTGATATTGCTTATCTTTAAACAGCAAAATGGCTTTGTCAAGCTCTGACAATTGATTGGTATAAATGGCAGATTGTTGCGCATTAACGTTCACTATTCCGATGATGGAAACGAGAAGAAATACTATTATTTTTTTTTGCATTGCATTAAATTTACTTTGTTCAAAAATATCACTCTAATACTATAAACGTAAAAACTACTCGTTTTATTATAAACATTCTTTTGAACAATTGATTTATTCTAAAAAAAGAGATAATTGACGACGGAAAAATAGACATTGTAGTTTATTTTCTATTCTCTTTTTTTTAGAATTTGGTTTTTGGAATTTTTATTTATTACTTTTACCCAATAAACAAAATACCATGTCAGAAACCGTTTTATCCTTAAAAAATGTAACCATTTATCAAAGCAATAAAGTTGTTTTGTCGCAAGTAAACCTTGAAGTAAAACATGGTGAATTCCTTTATGTTATTGGAAAAACTGGAACTGGTAAAAGTAGTTTTATGAAAACTTTGTATGGTGATTTACCACTTACGCAAGGTGAAGGAACTATTGTTGGGTTTAATTTAGTCAAATTAAGCGAAGATGAAATTCCCTTTTTGAGAAGAAAAATTGGAATTGTTTTTCAAGATTTTCAATTATTGCCAGACAGAAGTGTTTTTGAAAACATGTTGTTTGTATTAAAAGCAACAGGTTGGAAAGACGCAAACGACATGAAGTCTAAAATAGACAGCGTTTTAGAAAGTGTTGGAATGCTAAGTTTTGCTGCAAAAATGCCACACCAACTTTCTGGTGGAGAACAACAACGAGTTGCTATTGCGAGAGC
>DAOLYL010000119.1:0-7498 GCA_035425765.1 Flavobacterium sp.
GGATTGGCTTCGCATTTTAGAGATGTTTTAGTGGCTAAAAATCCAGCGACACTTTCTTTATTGGAAGTTGGCGAACAAGCTCAACGATTGTATTTTGAACAAGCCAAAAAAGCATCTTCAGAATTTTTACTGAAAGGAATTGACTTAGCAAACGATTGTGATTTGAAATATAAGTTAAGTCAAAATCAGCGATTGCTGGTTGAACTTTGCTTGATGCAACTTTGCTCTGTCAACTTCGACGGAGAAAAAAAAAAGCTAACTTTATAATTCCACCTACATATTATAGAAATTCAGGTTATTCCATAGTTGAAGCTGGAAGTTCAAAGCCAGAAGTTAGAAGTCAGAAGTTAGAAGTTGAAGAACCAAAAACAGAAGAACTTACTCCAAAAGTTGAAAATGTTGTCGTTAAAACTGAAGAACTCCTAACTCCTAACTCACAACTCGCGACTTCTAACCAGCCAAAAGTTTCCGCTTTATCGTTAGCTAGTATTCGAGCCAAAAAAGAATTATTGGAACAACAAAAAGGGAAAATAGTTGAACATGTTCATTTGCCAAGCGAAGCATTCACTGAAACTGAAATGCTAGAACAATGGATGAAATATGCCCAACGAATGGAGGATAAAGGTTTTCGCATTATTGCTTCACTGTTAACTATAAACGATCCAAAACTTGACGGCACAACCATCATTCACGAATTGCCAAACGAGAGTTCGAAAATCGATTTTGAAAAAGAGAAACACGATTTATTGGGTTACTTGCGTGGTAAACTTCACAACCACGAAATAAGCATTACGGTAAATGTAAACGAAAGTATCGAGGTCAAAAAAGCATTTACGCCACAAGACAAATACAATCGATTAAGGGAAATAAATCCTAATCTTGATTTATTGAGAAAGATGTTTGATTTGGATGTTTAGTTCAGTTTTAGTTTCCTCGACTGCACTCGGGATGACAAATAAAAATCAAATAATTCCCTGATACATCGCTTTTACAATTCCGTCAGCTAATCCAATTTTTGGCACATACAAATGTCTTGCGCCACTCCATTTCATGGCATTCAGATAAATTCTTGTGGCAGGAATAATTACATCAGCTCTATCGGTGTTCAGTCCAAGTTCCGCAATTCTTTGCTCATACGTAAGTGAACTTAAATATTGGTATTGTGAGTTCAAATAGAGAAACGACAAGGGTTTGTCTTGCATTTTACCGGAGAGTTTGAATAACTTATTGATGTTTCCTCCCGAACCAATGAGTGTAATGTTTTCAAATTCGGCAGTATGGGTTTTAATCCATTTTTCAATTTCTTCCCAAACAACTTCATTTACCATATTGTTGAGTAAGCGAACCGTTCCGTTTTTGAAAGATTTTGAAGCTACCATTTTTCCGTTGTTAAAAAGAGAAAACTCCGAGCTTCCGCCGCCAACATCTACATATAAATAGGTTTGGTCTGTTTTTAGGAATGAATGCAAATCAGAAGAAGCAATAATTGCTGCTTCGTTTTTACCGTCAATTATTTCGATGTCGATTTCGGCTTTAGCCTTTATGATTTCCGCTACCTCTTTTCCGTTGTAGGCTTCGCGCATGGCAGAAGTTGCACACGCTTTATATTTTTCGACTTTATAAACTTTCATCAAAAGTTTGAATGCTTTCATGGCATCAATCATTCGGTCGATGTTTTCATCGGATATTTCGCCAACGGTAAAAGCATCTTGCCCAAGACGAATTGGCACACGAATTAATGCACTTTTATTGAACTGAGTTTCTTTGTCTTTTTGTTCTACAATATTAGAAATAAGCAATCGCATGGCATTGGAACCAATATCAATTGCGGCATATTTTTTTATGGTTATCATTCGGGCTTGGAATTTGGCATTGGGCAATTGGAGTTTAGTACGTCTTTATTTTGGTTTAAAAAATAATTATAGGTTTCAAATTGCGCTCTGAAAATTGGTTCGTTTTCTTTACGTTTTCTATAAATATTATCTAATTTTTCTGAATGGAAACGTGCTTTTACATTTCCTTTCCAACCCACATTGAAGGAATTAATAATTTGATTTTTACAATCTTCGTCATATATAGGACAAGTTACTTCTACTCGACCGTCAAGATTACGAGTCATAAAATCGGCAGAAGAAATGAGTACTTCGGGTTCGTCATTATTACAAAAAATAAAACAACGCGAATGTTCTAGAAAATTATCTACAATACTGATGGCTTCGATATTTTCGCTCATTCCTTTTACACCTGGAATTAAAGAACAAATACCTCTGACTTGGAGTTTTATTTTCACACCTGCATTACTTGCATCGTATAATTTATCAATAATTTCATAATCGGATAAGCTGTTCATTTTTAAATGCATGTAGGCATTTCGACCTAATTGAGCATTCATAATTTCTCTATCGATAAGCTTATTAATTTTTGATCTTGTATAATGTGGCGAAACGATTAAATGCTTGTAGCGATGCAAACGATAATTAACATTGAAAAATTCAAATATCTTATCTACATCTTTCAATATTTGTTGATGACTTGTAAAAAGTGTTAAATCGGTATAAATTTTTGCAGTAGATTCGTTGAAATTTCCAGTTGAAATAAATCCGTAACGTTTTGATTTTCCGCTTTCAGTTCTTTCGATAATACAAATTTTACTGTGAACTTTTAATCCTTTTACACCAAAAATAAGTTCGATTCCTTCTTGTTGCATTATTTCGGCATATGAAATATTACTTGCTTCGTCAAATCGTGCTTGAAGTTCAATTTGAACCACAACTCGTTTTCCGTTTTTGGCGGCATTAATTAAGGAACTAATTATCTGCGAATTTTTTGCTAAACGATATAATGTAATTTTTATAGAAGTTACTTTTGGATCTAAAGCTGCTTCTCTCAAAAATTTAATTAAATAAGAATACGATTGATATGGTGTATTTATTAGGTAATCTTTTTTGGCAATTTTACTCAAAATACTTCCATCGAGCGAAAGACCTTCAACAGGAAGTGGCACTTTTGGTTGGTACAATAAATCAAATCTTCCCAAATTTGGAAATGCCATATAATCACGACGATTGTGATATCTTCCGCCGGGAATAATACTATCGGAAGCGTCGATATTCATTTTAGAAAGAAAAAATTGAAGTGTGTCTTTTTCTATTTCACTGTCATAGACAAATCGAACAGGTTCGCCAATTCGTCGTTCTTTTACGGAAGTTGCAATTTTTTCGAGCATACTTTTACTCATGTCGCTATCAATATCGAGCTGTGCATCACGAGTAATTTTTATCATGTGAGCCGAAATGCTTTCGTAATCAAAAATATTGAAAATACTACTTAGATTGTATCTAATAACATCGTCTAGCATTATTATATATTGTTTACCTGCTTTGGATGGTAAAACTAAAATACGATTGAATTTCCTTGGAATTTCGATTAAAGCATATCGAATTTCTTTCTTTTTTTTCTTTATTAAATTAAGAACCGAAGTAGTTTCAATTTCATTATTCATTACTAATTTTATAGCCAAATATCCCGAAGTATCTTTTAATAAAGGAAATTCGGCTAAGTCGTTTAATATAATAGTAACTAATTCTGGACTTACGGTTTGGATAAAATAATCTTTAATAAATTCAGCTTGGTCAGCATCAACTTGAGTTTCGTTGAGAATAATTATGTTTTCTTTTTCAAGTTGTTGTTCAATAGATTTGAGAACTTTTAAACTTTCGGATTGTTGTTTAATAACAATTTCGGTAATATCTTTCACTAATTGTTGCGCCGAAATTCCACCTAGAACTTTCTCTCCAGAAACTCCAGAAAGTGACAACCTGCGAACTGCCGCAAAACGAACACGGAAAAATTCGTCAAGGTTATTGGAAAAAATTCCTAAAAAACGTAATCTTTCTAGTAATGGAACTGCTTCATCAGCAGCTTCTTGAAGTACTCTTGCATTAAAAGCTAACCAGCTTTTTTCTCTATCTATGTATTTGTAATTTTTCTGTTCGCTCATATTTTATCTTAAATCTCTAGGAAATATAACTTTTGATGTTGTTCCCTTTTTTAAATCTTTCCAAGAATTTGTTTCAAAAATAATAGAAACAAATCCAGATGTTGTTACGTTATCAATAAATATATTTCCAAATTTGTTGACAAAGTTTGTAATTGCTTCATTATGACCAAATACAATAAGGTTATCAAATTGATCAGAACAATTTGAAATTATCTGTTCAAGTTTGAAATCATCAAAAGTATATAGCTCTTCTTTAAAGACAATACTTTCTACTGGGAAGGAAATGTTTTGGGCAAAAATCATTGCTGTTTCAGAAGCACGTTTGGCAGAACTACTCCAAAGCAAGAAGTTTTTTGGTAAATAATTTACAACTGCTGATGAAACTAGATGTGCATCTGCAATTCCACCAGAAGTTAAAGGTCTGTCAAAATCTTTTAGTGGTGCATCCCAACTAGATTTTGCATGTCGAATTAGTATTAATTTTTTCATGATATTTCCTTAGATAACATATTTTATAAAATTACTAAAATTTAGCTTGACTGAATAATTTTTTCGTCAAATAATATCTAGGAGTTGAATACATAGCTTTATATTGATGTTGCATTTCACCGTATTAAATTATAAACTGAATATTATTTGATATAAAATGTTATAAACAAAATCGTGTTAACAATTTTTTGTAGTATTTTTATTTTAATATTTGTTAAATAATGCACTTTAACTGAAAAATAATGCATTTTATCGATGTTTTTTTTGGTGGAATGATAAATTAAATCTAATTTCGATGATGGAAATATGTGTTTAAGTCAAAAAACAAACAATAAAAAAGATGAAAAAAGCGAAAAAAGTATCGACGAATAGAACAAATTCGACAAAAAATAACATTTTATCGAGTTTTCAAGCTACTTGTAGAAAAAATTAACCATTACTGAATGATGTATCTAAATTAGCCACGTGATAAGTTATGCCAAAACTATTAAAATAATATAGTTAAGCGTGATGAAGAACAAAAAAACAGTAATGAATTAAAATTTTTAATATCATGAAAACAAATATCCCAAACCAATTAATTAACCTTCAAACGAATAAAATGTTTGAAAAATCTAATGTAACTATGAGAATAAAAGTAATGCTACTTTTAATGTTTGCTATGATCTGTGCAAACATGTCAGCTCAAGTAGGATTAGAGAGTGACGATACTCCAATAGTAAGAGAGTTAAGCACTTATCTAAATTCTGAAAGAGGAATGCGCCTTAGTTCCAGTAACACTTATTCTGATGTGAAGAATTTGGAAGATTTAATTTCCAATGTTCAGCCGTCAGTTTATTTCTATTCTGGAAATGTAAAAACGTATGGTGAAAAACCTAAAAATCTGTTTACAGATTTAAGTAGTTTGAACCAACTTTCAAATCCAAGTATTTTGAAAAACAACATTGAGATTGTTATAATCTCAATTTCTAATTCAAACGAATTGAATGGCACTTTGGATATGTCTTTATTTTCTAGTTTTAAGAATTTAAAATACATATACCTAACTTCGAAAGTTGCTGTATCGAATTCCAGAATTTCTGGAATGATACAAAACAATAATGAGAAGTATAGTGTTTTCTATAGAGTTGAAGACGGAGATACTAATCAATAATATTTTAAAGAGATAATTATGAAAAATTTATACACAAACAAGGTAAATAAATTACTGTCGTGTTTAGTTTTATTATTTGTACTTCTTTTTGGAAATACTATTGAAACTAATGCTCAGGTAAAAAAGACTTTTACTCAAAGAACATCAGCTTATTCACCAACTCAGAAAATTTATAATGTAAAAGGTGATTTTACGATGTTGGGTAATACGAGTTTAACACCTCAAAACTATTCTGATACACAAAACAACAATGGTCAAGTTATGACTTATGTTGATAAGGATTCAGATTTAAACACTTTTAACTCTTCTTCTTCTACTTTAGTTTTATCGAGTGAGAATGGAGCTATTCCTTCGTGTTCAAATATTGTTTATGCAGGTTTATATTGGACAGGTAAATCATCTGCCAATGAAACTTTTTCTGTTACTAAAAATGTTCAAACAGGAACACAATTTGTAAATAATAATTTGACTGTAGTACACAATCAAAATATTGCTAATACAAATTATGCTTTATCTATTGGAAGAAATAATCCAAGTAATTCTAATAGAAATCCTATTTATACATTCAATGGAAATGGTAATTCTTATGTTTTCAATTTTTTCAATAGTGGTGCAACAAATAGAGTTACTTTATCAATAAATAGTGCAGCGGCTATTGCTATTCCAGTTACTGTTAATGGTACAGGAACATTAGCTACACTAACAACGCCTTACATTATAAACGATGGTGGTGTTGTTTTAACTATTAGAAGTTTAACTAGAAGTGCTGCAACAAATTTAAGTACAGGTGATACACAATCAACCTCTTCTGCAAGTGTTAATGTTACTGGTAATGCTCCTGTTTTTGGTAATGTTACTAAAAACTTTAACAAAAGACAAGTTTCTCTAAAAGGACCAGGTTCTTCAAGTTATACAACTGTAACTGCTTCAACTAACGATATTTATTATCCATCAGGTTCTGATGATAATATTTTTTCTGCTTACACTGAAATCACTGATTATGTTAAAACTAACGGAATTGGTGAATACTGGGTTGCTGATATGCCTTTATTAGAAGGAAATATCACTGGAACAGGATATTCTGGTGGTTGGGGAATGATTATTATTTATGAAAACTCCAAAATGAAATGGAGAGATATAACTATTTTTGATGGTTATGCTTATGTAAGTGCAAGCAATACAACTGGATTTGATTTACCTGTTTCTGGGTTTAATGCAGTTCAATACGGAAATGTTGGTGTGAAACTAGGAACTATTGCCAGTGAAGGTGATGTTAGTTTTACTGGAGATTACTTCAGAATAAGCAATCGAAATACTGCTGTTTACACTGACTTAAGTCACTCTGGAAATTCAACTGGTAACTTTTTTAATTCGTCTATAAACTCAGGCGGAGCAAGAAATCCTCAATTGATTAACAACACAGGAATTGATGTAGCCATGTTTAATATTGATAATACTGGAAACGCTATTATTAATAATGGAGATCAAAACACTAATTTCAGATATGGAACAACATCTGATACGTATTCGATTTTTGCAATTGCAATGGCAATCGACGCTTATGTTCCAGAAACTGAAGGTGTATTAACTACTACAACTATCAATAATCTTCCAGCTGTTGCTCCATTTGAAGTATTGCCAGGACAAGATGCTGGTTTTAGTATAGACATTAGAAACTTAGGTA
Source organism: Flavobacterium sp. (assembly GCA_035425765.1). Classification (GTDB taxonomy): domain Bacteria; phylum Bacteroidota; class Bacteroidia; order Flavobacteriales; family Flavobacteriaceae; genus Flavobacterium. Next base: position 7,327 of record DAOLYL010000119.1, read on the forward strand.
CTGAAGCAATTAATAATTATAAAGTTATTGTTCCTGTTCCTTACAATGCTAGTTATGTTCCAGGAAGTGCTTCGGGTACATTATATTATACAACTCCAAATACAACAATAACTGGATCATTTGATCCTTCATTAGGAAGTACTGGTTCAATCGTTTGGGATTTTGGAACTTT
>DAOLYL010000120.1:0-7442 GCA_035425765.1 Flavobacterium sp.
TCTAATAAAAGGTTCGAGAGGAATGGCACTTGAACGCACATTAGATTATTTATAAGAGTAAAAGCTCCTTAAGAAATTAAGAAGCTTTTAGTTTTACATTAATTTTTACTACTATCTATAATCTCCAATGCTTTATTTAAAGCATCGTCTGATTTGACTTCGATATCAGGAGTAACACCAACTCTATCCAAACGAACACCATCATAGGTATAAAAATCAGCAATAGGCAACATCAACATATATTTACCAAAGACAACAAAAGGCGATGCTGCCAGCATTCCGCCATACGTCTTTTCTCCGATGATTATGGCTTTTTTAGTGTTTTTAAGTGCATAAACAATCGGTTCGCAGGTACTTCCTGTCTTGCTATTGGTTAAAACATATATATTCCCCGAAAACACAGGATTGCTTGGTTTTTTAAAGATAAGTTTCACTCCTGGTGAAACCTTTAATTCGTTTCCAAACTCTTCGGTATCTTTAGGTTGAAATTCGGGTAACGATGCAAATAATTCGGGTTGATAGCCGGAATACTGTAATTTATTAGTAGGGAAATAACCCACTTCCAAATCTTCGGATACTATGTGTTTTGCCAACGCAAAAGCAGCACTAATGCCTCCGCCACCATTGTCTCGTAAATCAATGATAAGATTTTTGAATGATTTATTTTCTACAATCTTGGGTAAGGTTGATGCCAATTCGGCTGTAGAATTACTAAAATTCTTGATTTGTAAATAAGCAGTAGTAGTGTTTTTCTCTTCCAAAACAACTGATTTTTGAGAGTTGAATAGTTCCTCCTTACGACCTTCCTTTTTCTGTGTGACAGGCGTTTCCTCATCCTCAACAGAGTCTTGTGCAATCATTAAAGATAAATGAGTAAACGGAAGTTTGTGAGCCAGTATATTAAAACCAAAATACAGCTCAATATCGTCTTGGGCAGTAGCACAGACCTTTTTAATATCTTTTTCAAACGCTTTCCACTCCTTGGTTTGTAGTACAGAAGTAGAATAAATATTATCCTGAACGGTCTTTAACATCATCGGATAGAGATAGTTGTAATCTATTTTGCTCTCTATCGAACGTATGCCATTTAGTTTGCCAATAGCTATTCCGTCAGTATTTATGAATATTCCGCTAAGAGTATTATTTTGTAGAATTCCTTTAAACGTTAATTTCCCAATCATTGGAATGTTGGTATTTCCAACCAAACTATCGTTTTTTTGCTGACCATTGATAGTCATTATTATTCCTTTTTTGGGAGATTTACCCAACATTCTTCCCAATTTTGCCTTTCCACCATAGATACGAACGTCTGCATCTTTGGGTGAAGTTATTGCAAACTGTCCTTTGGCAATAGTAACATCAAAAAAAGTAGAAAATACGGTGCCGCCACCAAAGTCCATTTCACTTTTAAAATGCGATGAATTCTTTTGGGCGAAAGATACATTACAAAGTAAAATCAGTAGAAAATTTAAACCAATGACTTGATTTTTTTTGTTGCTGTGCATAAAATAAATGATTTAGATGAATGCTCAAAGTAAACGCTAAATCCTTTGCCAATCAACAAAGTTTGATGAAATGCTTATTTTTTTGACGACTAGATAAGTTGAATACTTTAAAAACTAAAGCATACTATTTTTAATCTGCTTGTAATAGGTTTTTGATAACGGAATTTCCTTTTCACCAACCACAAAAGATAGTTTTGCACTCTGTGAATTACCAATTATTGCTGCAATATTGGTTATGTTTACTAGATAGGAACGGTGGCATTTTTCCAAAAAAGGAACTTGCTCACAAACATTGGATAGCGTTTGCCTAAATGTCTTAGAAATAACCCTCTTGTTTTTGTCAATAAAGCAAATCTCAACATAGTTTTCTACTGCTTTAATAAATAATAATTCTTCTTTTTCCAGCTTTAGAATTTCGTTCTTATTTTCTCCAACTAGTATAATTGTATTACTTGATAACGGAAGAATTCGTTCGCCAAACTTTTGTCTTAAATAAATCATTATAGGCACAAAAACAGGAGTCATACAAACAACTGTAACGCTAAGAAAACGCCAATAGGTATCAAAAGCACATTCAATTCCATTAATTACAATTCTATTGTATAAATAAAGTATAGTACCTGAAAACAGCAAAAAAAGTAGTGTAGAAATGATTTCATTTAAAACCGTCCAGACTTTATCATTCCTAAAATACCATCTATTTTCAATACAACTTTGGATGACAAATACAACAAAAATAAAAAAGCCAAAACCAGAAAGAAGTAATGTCTTATTATCCGCTTTAAACTGACTAGTATCAAAAGGTTGAAGAACAATAACAATGAAGTTTAAGTAAATACATAAAATAAAACCAACCAATACTTTTCGTTTTATTGATGCTATAAAGTGTATTTGCTTTTTTAAAGAATTCAATTTATAAAACTATTTAAACTGGTTGAAAATATAGACTTAGCAATGCTATTATGATTTCAATATTCCGACTTTTTATTCGAAATAAAAAATAAATATCAATGAAAATCCATTGTTTACTTTAAAGTTTGATTTGAAACAATGTGATATTATTTAAGTAAAGACAAGTTAACAACATTCTTAAATATTTTAAAAAAATATTTTCAAGCATAATCAGAAATAAAAAAAGACATAAAAAAAACTCCAACATTTCTGTTGAAGTTTTTGTGGGCGATGAGGGATTCGAACCCCCGACCCTCTCGGTGTAAACGAGATGCTCTGAACCAACTGAGCTAATCGCCCGACTTGTGCTTGATTGCGAGTGCAAATATAAGTTACTTTTTTTATTCTGCAAATAAAAAGCAATAAAATTTATAAAATTTCTGCAACAACAAAGGTACTTCCGCCTATGTATATAAAATCAGTAGCAGCTGCATTTTCCTTAGCAATGGAGTAAGCTTTTGAAACTGAATTATATATTTCACCTTTAAGTCCAAATTCTGTTGCTTTTTTATATAAAATAAAAGTGTCAAGTCCTCTTGAAATATTGGGTTTACAAAAATAATATTTTGCTTCTTTTGGAAAAAGCGGCAGTATTTCATCTAAATTCTTGTCGTTAACAACACCCAAAACGATATGCAATTGAGTATAATCTTCCTTTTTTAGCTGATTGAGTACAATTCTAAGTCCATGCCCATTATGTGCAGTATCACAAACAATCTTTGGATTACTGCCCAATTGCTGCCATCTTCCTTGCAATCCTGTATTGTTAATAGTATTTTGAAATCCTAGTTGTATAGCAGTTTCAGCTATTTTAAAAGAAGTCGTGTCTTGTAGCACTTTTAGCGTTTGGAGAACGGTCTTTTTATTATGTATTTGATAATCGCCTATCAAATCAGAAGGATAATCTTGAGTAATTAAATCAGAAGCAAAAAAGATTTCAGAATTAGTTTCTGCTGCTTTCTTAATAAAAACGTGCTTAGTTTCTGGAAGATATTCACCAATAACGACCGGTATTGCTGGTTTTATAATTCCTGCTTTTTCGAAGGCAATTGCTTCTAATGTATTCCCAAGGAATTGGGTATGGTCTAAACCAATATTCGTAATAACCGAAACTAACGGAGTAATAATATTAGTAGAGTCCAATCTTCCTCCAAGTCCAACTTCAATAATATTGATATCTGTTTTATTTTTTGAGAAGAAATCAAATGCTAATCCTACAGACATTTCGAAGAAACTCAATTGAGTATTTTCTAAAAACGATTTGTGAGCAGCAATAAATTCTACAACAAAAGTTTCGTCAATATCTTTTCCGTTAATTTTTATTCGCTCTCTGTAGTCTTTTAGATGAGGAGATGTATATAATCCGACCTTATATCCTGCTTCTTGCAAAATAGAAGCAAGCATGTGTGAAGTAGAACCTTTACCATTGGTTCCTGCAACGTGAATGCACTTTAATTGTTTTTCAGGATTGCCTAAATAATTGGCTAATAAAATAGTATTAGTCAAATCTTCCTTATAAGCTGATGCACCTTGCGTTTGATACATCGGCAATTGGTTGAACATCCAGTCTAAAGTTTCTTGATAATTCATTTTATCAAAAGAAAGAGATTATTCGCCCAGTTTGAAATTAATTACAATAAAACCCGTTTGGGTTTCAGGCGCGTTACTATCGGGTTGCCATTTAAATTTTTTTGCAGCAGAAAGTGCCGGATTTACTAAACATGGATTAGTATTTGTTGTTCCTTTACTATATTTTGCCGCAATTACATTACCACTTCGGTTCACAGTTACTTGAACTACAACTCTTCCTTCTTCATTACAATCTTGCACTTCTTTGGCAGGAGTGCTTAATTTTCTTCCGTTTAATCCCCAACTAGTTCCGTTTCCAGAACCATTACCAGTGCCATTTCCATAGAAACTATTAGCATATCGGTCTCCATTCGGATCACCTTTATCGCCAGGTATGCCATCCTTTCCATGACCTGCTTCTGCGCCAGTTGATTTTGGTCCGTTAATCAAACTTTCTAAAGCACTTGTGGTAGTTTTAGAAGGAGTTGGCTTTGGTTTTACTAACTCTTTGACTTCTTTTACAGGTTTTTTTACTTCACTCTTTTTAATGACTGGAGCATCAGAATTGTCTTGAGTTGCAATGTCTTCTTCTACTGCTTTTTCTGGTTTAGCATACTCCGTCTGTGGCGAAGACTTTATTGGTTCAATGGGTTGAACTTCACCTTGTCCAACATCAGATGTGCCAAAATTAATTGCAATTCCATTCTCAGGCGGTGGATCCATATAAGTCAATCCAAAAAAGAAAAATAGCAAAAACAGTATCACAAAAAAGATAGATGTGATAGTAAATGATTTTTTCTCTTCAGATGTTTCAAGTAATTTCATTGACTATTTATTTTGGTCTTACAGCTAAAACAATTTTTATTTGATTTCTATTTGCAATATCCATTACATAGACCGCTTTTTCAATTGGAACTCCTTCTTCTGCTCTTAGAATTACTGGCTTTTCTTTATCGCCACCTAAAGCAGCTAATAATTGTGCTTCTACAGATGCTTCTTCAATTGGAGTTTTATCTAGATAGAACTTCAAATCTTTATCAATACTGATGGATATACTTTTATTACTATCGGTTTTACCTTTTGCTTTTGGCAAAACTAAATCAAGAGCATTAGTAGTAACCATAGTAGATGTTAACATAAAAAATATCAACAGCAAGAATACAATATCAGTCATAGACGACATATTGAATTCAGGACTAACTTTATTTCTACCTCTTAAATTCATGATTATTTACGTTCGTTTAATAAATCTAGAAACTCAACAGCGTTCAACTCCATTTGGTGAACCACTTTATCTGTTTTTACCACTAAGTGATTATATCCAATGTAAGCAATTAGACCTACAATTAATCCAACAACAGTTGTAGTCATTGCAGTATAAATACCTTCAGCTAAAGCACCTACTTCAATTTGTCCGCCACCACTTGCCATTTTATGAAATGCCATTACCATTCCAACTACTGTTCCCAAGAAACCAGTCATTGGTCCAGCTCCGGAAATTGTAGCAAGCATACTAACATTTTTCTCAAGTTTATATACTTCTAGCTTACCCGCATTTTCAATGGCTGTGTTTATATCTTCTAATTTATTTCCAATTCGAGAAATCCCTTTTTGAATTAACCTAGAAACTGGTGAATTGGTTGAAGCACAAAGCATTTTAGCAGAGTCTATTCTTCCATTTGAAATATGGTCTTTAATTTGAAGCATGAAATTATTGTCAATCTTTGAAGCAGCTCCAATAGCCATCAATCTTTCTAGATAAAGATAAATTGCAAAAAACAACATTATAAATAAGGCAATCATAATCATTTGTCCTGCAATACCTCCACTGGTTAAAAGTTCCCAGATAGAAATAGTTTTTTCCACAGGTACTGTTTCTGCTAATGCATTTTGAGCTACAGAGAGCGAATCGGCTTGAAGAAATATACTCATTATATAATTTTTTTTTAATTAGTATTATTGGTTGTAAATATATTTAATATCTCACTAAAGAGTATCTAGTTTTTCATTTTCTTTAACTTCTTTTTACAGATAACGAAAAAAACAGTAAAATATTATACAAGTTGTTTTAATGCAATTTCAAAAGCTGTGCCACTAATATTCTTTTTACTTTGATTTAAATCGTATGTGCTTTTTAATGCTTTTTTAATAGTTTCAGATATATCAAAAAAGATTGCTTCATCAGTCATCTGAACTCTTTTTTCCATAAAATATGCAAAAACTCTAGCCATTCCACAATTAGAAATAAAATCAGGTATCAAACTAACCTTATTGTCTGTTTCTTCCATGATACTTCCAAAGAAAATTTCTTTATCAGCAAATGGCACATTAGCACCACATGATATTACCTCCAATCCCGAAGCAATCATGGTGTCAATTTGAGCTTTAGTTACTAATCTCGATGCTGCGCATGGGGCAAAAATATCAGCACCAATAGTCCAAATCTTTTCATTAATTTCAGAAAAAGGAATCATGTTTTGAGCAATCAATTTATTGCCATCTTTATCTAAAAATAGTTGTTTTATTTCTTCAAAAGTAAAACCAGCTTCATTGATAACACCACCATCTCTATCAATAATTCCAATCACACTAGCACCCATTTCAGCAAGATAAAAAGCAGCAGCCGAACCCACATTTCCAAAACCTTGTACAATAGCTTTTTTACCTTTTACATCACCTCCATAAATAGAATAATAATGACGAACGGCTTCGGCCACACCAAAACCTGTAATCATATCAGCAATAGTATATTTTCGGAGAACGTCAGGCGAGAATTTAGGATTCTCAATTACCTTAATTACTCCTTGTCGTAACTGTCCAATTCTATTGATTTTATCAGCTTCTGTTGGTTTAAAATGTCCATTAAAAACGCCTTCTTGCGGATGCCAAACACCACATTCTTCAGTAAAAGGAATTACTTCATGAATTTCATCTACATTTAAATCACCACCCGTTCCATAGTAGCTTTTTAACAATGGAGAAACCGCTTTGTACCAACGTTGTAAAACCCCTTTTTTTCTCGGATCACTTGGGTCAAAATTAATACCTGATTTTGCTCCACCAATAGCTGGTCCAGAAACAGAAAATTTAACTTCCATTGTTTTTGCCAATGACAAGACCTCATTCATATCAAGCCCTTTACGCATTCTAGTTCCTCCACCAGCTGCACCACCTCGAAGCGAATTGATTACAGTCCAACCTTCAGCTTCAGTCTCAGAATCTTTCCAATTAAATACTATTTCAGGCTGTTTATTTTCAAATTTTTTAAGTAAATCTTTCATTCTGTAGTTTGTTTGTGGTGCAAATATAGACAAATATTTAGTTGCGAATTTAGTTATTTAAGTTGCTTTACGATTGATTACGTCACATCATTCCTAATATTTTTTCAACATAAATTATAAAAGCAAATTCCTTCTA
>DAOLYL010000121.1:0-7380 GCA_035425765.1 Flavobacterium sp.
TTACTAATTTCACTTCAACTCTTCTGTTGTTAGCTTTACCAGCTTTAGTTTTGTTTGTATCAATTGGTTTAGATTCACCGAAACCAGCTGAAGTTAATCTTGAAGAAGCAATTCCTTTTTCGATTAAGTAATTTTTAACTGCAGCAGCTCTGTTTTCAGACAAAGTTTGGTTAGCAACATCTTTACCATCGCTATCAGTGTGACCTTCGATAGAGAAATTAGAATTTGGATACTCTTTTAAGATAGCTGTGATAGCTTCTAAAACTGGGTAAGTTTGTTGTTGGAAAGAAGCTTTACCAGAGTCAAACAAGATAGTTTTAGCATAGTCATTTAATCTTTTAACAACTTCGTCAGATACTTCTGGACAACCATTGTTAGCAACTGTACCAGCAACATCTGGACATTTGTCATCTTTATCTAAAACTTTATCTCCATCTCTATCTGGCCAAGGACAACCATTGTTTTCTTTTGGACCTTTAACGTCTGGACATTTGTCTGATTTGTCAGCAATTCCATCACCATCAGCATCTGGACAACCACCTAAAGTTTTTAAACCAGCAACATCTGGACAAGCATCATCTTTATCAGCAATTCCGTCACCGTCAGTATCAGGACAACCATTAAATTCAGCTGGACCTGCAATTTCTGGACAAGCATCACTTGCATCAGTAATTCCGTCAGCATCAGTATCAGGACAACCATTAAATTGTTTTAAACCAGCAACTTCTGGACAAGTATCATCTTTGTCATAAATTCCATCACCATCTGTATCTTTACCGCCAAATTTGAAAGTAAGACCAGCAAAATGTTGCATGTGAGATGGCATGTCAGCTCTAACATCTTCAAAAGAATGCTTGTAAGTTGCACGGTATGATACACCTACAGTTTCAGTAAACCAATAAGCTAATCCTAAACCAGCGTTAACTGTTCCAGCATTTGCATCGTCGCCTAACCAAGTATAACCTCCACCAACATGAACGGAAGGATCTAAAGATTTTGATTTGATTAAGTTCATTAAGCTATAGTTTATAACTCCATCAAGACCATAATAAGTTAAATCACCAGGATTAGTAACTGTATAATCTTCATTGTTAACTCTTGGATTAACATATTTGTCTATTTTGTTAATAGATCCAGTTAAGCCAAACGAGAAATTACTACCTACGTATTTAGATACGTTAATGTAAGATACAGAAGGAAGAATGTTCCAATGATCTTTTGCGTTAAAAAATTCAGAAAATTGATCTTCTAAACTTGATGCAGCACTTACTCTTGTATCTACTGCGTTAACCCCAAATGAGATTGCCCATGGGTTGTTGCTATCTTGAGCTTGTGAACTGATTCCAGCTAACATTAACACAGCAATGAATAATTTGTTAAGATGTTTCATACTTAATTTGATTAGATTATAATAATTATAATAAGGCAAAAGTAATACGTATTAATATAATATCAAAATGATATTGTTAAAATATACTTAATTAAATGATATTTAACGCTTTTCCAACCTCTGTAAATGCCAAAATTGCCTTATCTAAATGCTCTTTTGAATGACCTGCTGATAGTTGCACTCTGATTCTAGCTTTTTCTTTTGGAACAACAGGAAAGAAAAATCCAATGACATAAATTCCTTTTTTCAACAGTTCATCAGCCATAATTTGGGATAGTTTCGCATCATATAACATCACAGGTACAATTGCCGAATCACCGTCAATGATGTCAAAACCAGCTTTTTTCATGCCATCTTTGAAGTAATTGGTATTCCATTCTAGCTTATCACGAAGTGAAGTATCTTTTTCTAATAATTCAAAAATTTTAATTGATGCGCCAACAATTGCTGGAGCTAAAGAGTTTGAAAATAAATATGGTCGCGAACGCTGACGTAAAATTTCAATGACTTCTTTTTTCGCTGTAGTATATCCGCCCATTGCGCCGCCAAGTGCTTTTCCTAATGTTCCAGTAATGATATCAACTCGTCCCATTACGTTTTTGGCTTCCAAAGTTCCTTTTCCGGTTGCGCCAATAAATCCAGCAGCGTGACATTCGTCAACCATAACTAAAGCGTCATATTTATCGGCTAAATCACAAATTTTGTCCAATGGCGCAACTAATCCATCCATTGAGAAAACACCATCGGTAACGATAAGTTTAAAACGATGTCCAGCTTCAACGGCTTTTTTAAGTTGATTTTCCAAATCGTCCATGTTGTTATTTTCATAACGGTAACGTGCTGCTTTACACAAACGAACACCATCAATAATAGAAGCGTGATTTAAACTATCTGAAATGATACAATCTTCTTCTCCTAATAATGGTTCAAAAACGCCACCGTTTGCATCAAATGCTGCTGCGTAAAGAATTGTATCTTCTGTTCCATAGAAATCAGCGATTTTTTGTTCCAAAGTTTTGTGAATATCTTGCGTTCCACAAATGAATCGCACTGATGACATTCCGAAACCATGCGAGTCCAAAGCGTCTTTTGCGGCTTGAACTACTTCAGGATGTGATGATAATCCTAAATAATTATTGGCGCAAAAGTTTAAAACCGTTTCGCCATTTACCGTAATTTCTGCTCCTTGTGGCGAAGTAATCACGCGTTCTTTTTTGAAAATACCATTCTCTTCAATGGTTTTCAATTCGTTTTGTAGGTGTTGTTGAATTTTTCCGTACATTTTATTTTTAGTTTGTTTTGATTTTCAGATTTTTTTCATTCAATCTTTTTTTGAATAAAAAAATTCTATTTTTTATAAGTTCAGGATTTCTATTAGGATTATATAAACTTGGATTTCTAAATATAACAATTAACGTTAATTTTTCTGTTTGATTTAATTCGCTTAAATTTTTTTTAAAATAATAATTTGATGCATTCATAACCCCTTTATTTCCATTGAGATAATCTTTATTTAGGAATAAAAATTTCAAACAATCCTCGTTTGAGAATTCTTTTTCTATTTTTAATCCATATATAATTTCTACAAAAGGCAATTTATTGTTAACTCTAAATGAATGACTATATTGTCTAACAACATCAAGACTTGGACACACTTTTAATCCTGTTTTATTAAAAAACAATGTACTATTTAGATTTTGTATTTCGTGCAGTTCGAGATATAGTTCCGAAAGACTTGATAAATCTTCCTTTTTTGATTTTTCAACTTCCTTTTTCAAATGTTGAAAAGTTTCATCGTTAAACATAGGATTAAAATCGCTCAAAAGAAACCAATATAAAATTAATAACATCAAAAAAGTTATTCCAAAGAATTTTAGCGTTTTTCTTAAAAATGATTTCATAAATCTTTTCTCTTTATTCTTTGTTCCATTTTCTTCTATAAGCTACAAATTTACCACTTCCAACGTTTCTCCAATATAAACCAACGCTTTTTTCGTTACTTGATAATTCATTTTTTCAATGGCATCTTGATAATTCTCCAATTGCTTCGTGTATTTTGCTTGATGTGAACCCGTTTTGTAATCTAATAAATAAATTTCGTTAGTTGCTGTTAAAACCATTCGGTCGGGTTTTATCAAATTTCCTTCTTTTTGAATGATGGTTTTTTCGTTGAGAATTACATTTTCTTCAGTAAAAAAAGCAATCAAATCAGGATGATTTACAATGTCGAAGATGGTTTTTTCTACGATTTCCTTTTGCGAAGCGATAATCAATCCGTTTTCAATGGCTTTGGTTACGGCTAAATTTACATCATTTTTGGTTTTTACAAACGATAAGATTTCGTGTAAAATGTTTCCATATTCAATCGCTTTTTGTTGGGTTGTATTCCACATTAAGCTTTCGCGTTGGGCAATTTTGATATTTTTTGGATCCAGAATTTCAGTCAGTTGCGGAATTGTTTTCGTGGTTTTTTCAATCTTTTTTTCTTTTGACAATCGTTGGCTGTTGCCAAAATCATATTCGAATTTATTTTCATCAAATTTATTTTGGTCAATTAAAAATTTGATAAAAAACGAAGCCATATTATTAGGATATTCGCCCGAAGTTTTGCTAATATTTTGCATTTCCGAAATAATATACAATTGTTCTTCGGCTCGCGTCAAGGCAACATACAAAACATTGATGTTGTCCAACAAATCTTCTTGCGTTTTTTGCTTGTAAACCAACGAAGCTGTTTCGCCAAAATGTTCCACATCTTTATTTTTTGAAACCAATGCTTTGGGCAAACCAAGCAGTTCATCATCGGCAGTAATCCAAATTTTTTCGCCTTTATTTTGGGAATAATTTTCTTCGGCAAAAGGAAAAATTACCACCGGAAACTCCAATCCTTTCGATTTATGAATGGTCATAATCCGAATGGCATCGTTGCCTTCGGGCGAAGGAATGCTGACTTTTTCTTTTTGGGTTTCCCAATAATTCAAAAAATCCGAAATTCCAGCTTGGCTTTTCAAATCGCGTTCCAAAACAATATCCAGAAAATATTGAACATAAGCATTTCTTTTTTCTGTGAAAATGGCTTTGGAAATAATCAATTCTACCGATTCATACAATGATTTTTTTCGAATGTTGGCAAATGAAATTTCTATACCAAAATTAGAAAGCCATTTTTGAAAATCAACTTCATTTTTTTGTTCCATTCCGCTTGAAATAAAGTCGTGAACGGCAATTTCTGCTTTATTTTTTTGTGCCAAATAGTATAAAAAATGTGCTTTGGCTTCTAAATCATTTTTGTTTTTTAGATAATTTAAAAAATGAACGATAAACTGAACTTCTGATGATGAACCGAGTAACAAACTTTCGGAAGACAAAATCGGAATGCCTTTTTCGGTCAAAAAATTGGCGATTGCTGTTCCAGGTTTTTTATTTCGGGTAAGAATGACAATATCTTTATTGGAAAAACCTTTGGATTTGGCGTCTTCAATGGTTTTCAGAGTTGCTTCCAAGAACATTTCGACTTTTTCGAGAGTTTCTTCTCCTGAAAAATCATTGTTTTTTTCTTTTTTTGGCAAAAATGAAATATTCACAAAACCACCAATTTTGTCATTGGCTTTTTGATAACTGTGATTGGCATACAAATCGTTGTAGTCTTCGTTTACAAATTCATTTGACAAAAATTGGAAGAATTTATTATTGAAATCAATCACTTCGTCATAACTTCTCCAGTTGGTTTCCAGCGGAAAAAGTTTCCAATCCGGATTGACAAATGGATTTTTTCCTTTACTTAAATCGATAAATTGTTCCGCTTTTCCGCCACGCCAACGATAAATAGATTGTTTTGGATCGCCAACAACCATCAGCGAACCTTGTTCACCATTTTCCTCGCTAGCCAAAGCATTATCGATTAACGGAATGAGATTTTGCCACTGCATTTCGGATGTATCTTGAAATTCATCGATGAAAAAATGACGGTATTTTTCGCCCAAACGTTCGTAAATAAACGGCGCAGGTTGATTTTGAATTTGTTCGTTGATTAATTTATTGAATTCTGAAATGGAAAGTATGTTTTGTTCTTTTTGAATTTTTGTCAATTCGTTGCTCAATGTGTTCAACAACGAAAGTGGCGTAATGTTTTTTAGAAAAGCATCGTAGAAATTTTTCTTTTCAAATTTCGTATAAATCGTTGCTAAAATCGCTAACAAATTAGGAATTATGCTTTCAATTTGAGCACTATCTTTTGCCGTTTTGTTGATTTTAATGTCTTCGGCTTCGTGATAGGTTTTATTATTTGGATTGAACTTTTTTTCTTGAATGCTAACCAAATGTTTTGGAAAATAGCCACCAGAAAACGATTTCAAATCAATGCCATTGTTTTCAATTAAAGCCAAAGCTTCGATTGCCAAATTGGCGCATTCGTTTTCTAATTCAACACAAATTTCGATGAGTTTCTTTTTGATTATGATAAAATCTTCGATTTTTTTGTCTTGAAAATGCGTGATTTCTTCTCGGTTATTTTCGTTTAAAATTAATTTTCCGGTTTCCATAATTTCACGCGAAACATCCCAAGATTTGTCGTCATCGGTTTTTTCCATCGTGAAATCTATCAATAAGTTGGTCAATGTTTCATCGTTTCCAGCTTCGGCAATAATCGCATCTACGGCTTCATTTAATAGGTTTTCGGTGTCGAGCGAAACATCAAAAGTTATTGGCAAATTCAAATCGTGTGCAAATGCGCGAATGACTTTGTGCGTAAATTTATCAATGGTCGAAATATCAAACGAAGCGTAATTATGAATTAGATTTTTGATAATGCTTTTGGCTTTTTCGGTAATTGTTGCCAAACTCAAACCAGTTTCTTGCTGAATGTCTTTCATCAATTGCAATGATTTCTCCGAAGGATTTTCTTTGGCAAATTCCGAAAGATTGAGCAAAACACGGCTTTTCATTTCGTGAACCGCTTTGTTGGTAAACGTAATGGCAAGAATGTTTCGATACGCATCGGGTTTTTTGGACAAGAGAATAATTTTCAAGTATTCTTTTACCAAAGTATAGGTTTTTCCCGAACCTGCTGATGCGTCGTATATGGAGAAAGCGGTTTTTTGCATTAGATACTTTTTTTAACCTTTAAATTCAAAAGCTTTTGTTTGCAATATTTATAAGCGAAAACGATGATGCAAAATTCAATTGATTTTATAAACACTGAAAGTAAAAATTCCCACCAAGTAAATCCAAAACCCAAATTAAACATCGTCCAACTTCCAGGAATATAATCACGATGAATAGAAGTTACAATAATGACAAATCTTTCAAAGGTAAGGACAAAAGAAACACAGATTAATAGTCTAAAAATCAAAAAACGCCTTACAAAATGTAATCGTACTAATTGGGTTAGTATTAGCCAAAATAAAGGTTGTAACCAATATCCAAAAGAGTATTGACCAGTTAGTCTGCGTATAAATTGCGTTTTTTCTTCTTCATTCATTATGCCAAAATAGGTAAATGTGACTAAGGTTAACCAAATTATGGCAAATAAAATCCCTAAAAAAATTAATGTTTTACAAGCATTCTTGTCAAATTCTGTCAGTAACTCTTTTTGGTATTTGAATAATCGAAAAATGAAGAACAAAATGGAATACCAACCAAAGCCAATAATCAAATCAACCCTAATGAAATCTAATATAAAATCGAAAACGGCTACCATTGGCTTTTATCAATTAGGTAAACAAAATTCAACTTACTGTCTTCGCCATAATATTCCACTTCAAATTCATCAACTTTGATGGCGCCAATTTTTTCGATGGCTTTTTGGGAACGAATGTTAAATGCGCCAATGTGAAAATAGACTTTGTTTACATGCTGAAAAGCGTAGTCTAACATTAGTTTCTTCAACGATTTGTTGTAATTATTTCCCCAAAATTTTCGTCCGATGAACGTGTAGCCAATTAATATTGAATTTTCTGTTTCATTGTAATCATAAAAACGACTGCTGCCAA
>DAOLYL010000122.1:0-7351 GCA_035425765.1 Flavobacterium sp.
CAACACATGAAATAACGGATCCAATATTAGATAAAGTAGTTCCACAATTTAACATTGTTGATGTAAATAATGGGAAACCATTATCCAATCCACCAACACAGTCATTGTCTACTCCATCATATGGAACTTCAGTCAATCCTGGGTTTGCACCTGGGTTAGAATCGTCACAATCGCCACCAACTAATACATATGTTGCACTAGGAGCATTACAAGAAGTAACTACTGTTGAATCAACTCCATATCCATCACCATCAACATCATTATACCAATTTACTGGTAAACATAAAGTAGTTAATAGAGCAGAACCTGGAGCAGAGAATTGATTTGTTGCAATGTTAAATTGATATAACCAGAATGTATAGTTTGTACTTGGAGTAAGTCCTGGAAGATTAAATCCAAATGGACTAGCTCCAGCTCCATCTCCTGCAGTTGTTCCAAAAACATATTCTGTTGCTGTAGTTGGGTTCATTGGAGCAGATGCCGTTGGAGAATAAAATAATCTATAAACTATATTTCCATCGACATTGTTTGGACCACATGCTAAAAATGCAGTTGTTGTTGTTGGGTTAATTGCAACAAAACCAACGGGTTGTGCTGGTGGTGGTGGAAATGAAAAATTTACAGTGTAAGTTAATTGAACTGAAGGATCTTCTGATGAAACTACAACAGTTGCACTACCTGGTAAAGCACTTGCTTGAGTAATCTGTGTTGTTGAAGTACCAGCATTTGGTGTGGCAGAAGTAATTTGAGGAATTTCAGTAGTACCAAAAGGTATTTCATATGTATAAGAAAATTGAGAAGAACTAAATCCGCTAACAGTTGCAGAATCGACTTGTAAATCACTTAAAGTGGCATCTGTGTTAACTCCAGGATTATTCCAGAAATAAACATTATCTACATAGATGTCAATTGGTGTTGTACTACCAGGACCATTTGCTGCAAATATCATTTGAATTACATTATCCCATGTCTGACCACCAAAAGCACTTTTAGGAATATCTACGCTTGTCCATTGTCCTGGAGTATGATTAATAGTCACTTGAACTTCACTAGGACCAGTACCTGAATTAATAGGACTCACTTTGATTATTGCAGAAGATGTTGAAGCTTGTGTCCAAAGATCAACATGTAAAAATTCCATAGAAGACAAATTAGTTGCAGTAACCTCAGTTCCTTGAAAATTAAAATTAGCATAATGTAAAATAGTATTACCAGAACCAGGAACAGCCTCAAACGCTTGATTTAAAACGCCAAAACCTGATTGTCCCCAATCTGGATTATAATTTGTTGCAATATTTGAGTAAGTATTACTAAAAACTGAAACTACATTTGCAGCATTACGAGTTGGTACTGGTGCGTTAGTTGTTGGTGGCACCAAAATAACTGGAGGTGCTGATGTAGTTCCAAAAGAAGTAGCAGGTAGAGAATAAATTGCAGTTGCAGTATTATATTGATACAACCAGAAAGTATAAGGTGTTGATGAACTTAAACCTGTTAATCTAAATCCAAATGCATTAGTACCGTTTCCATCTCCACCAATACTTCCAAAAGTATGTTGTGTTGCTGTTAAAGGATTGGCAGGTGCTGTAGCCGTTGGTGAATAAAACAATCTATACACAATATCTCCACCTAAATTATTTGGACCAACCGCTAAAAACATAGATGTTGATTGTGGAGTATTTGAAACAAATCCTACAGGTTGCGGTACACTTCCTGCTGATGTAGTTGTTGCTGTTACAGCGGTTGGAGAAGAAAATAAAGCTGTAGTACTATCGTATTGATACAACCAAAAAGTATAAGGTGTTCCTGAATTTAATCCACTTAAAACAAATCCAAATGCACTAACTCCATTTCCATCACCTGGTGTACTGCCAAAAATATATTCTGTAGCTGTTGTTGGATTTGCTGGAGCAGTTGCTGTAGGTGAATAAAATAATCTGTAAACAATATTTTCGCTACCAGCATTGTTTGGTCCACAAGCAAAAAATACACTTGAAGAGGTTGGACTATTTGCAACAAGACCAACGGGTTGTGATGGTGGTGTTGGTCCACCTCCACCATTTAAAACAAGCACTACATCATCAATATAAACAGCCTCTGTTGTATTAACTCCCATATTTGCCATGTGGAAATTAAGTTGAGCATTGTTGTTTGTTGATGTGGCACTAAAAGTATAACTATAAGATGTCATTGTAGTTGTTAGAGCAATGGCATTATTTCTAAACTGATCATTCCAAATATTTGTGTTTTGAATATTTACAGACATAGTTCTGTTTGCTGCTGCACGTGCCCTGAACGATAGTGTGTAAGAAGAACCGTTTATAAAAGACAAATTTGTCTGTTTCAGCTCTGTACCCCATGGATCTCCTCCAGCATTTGCTGTAGAATAAAAAGCTTCTCCTAAAGAAACTACTCCCGGAGAACCAAATGCCCAACCGGTATTTCCATTTTCAAAATCACCGTTGGTGAGTAAGTTTTGGGATTGTCCCAATGATGTAGTCAAAAAGACTATTAATAATAAAATTTTTTTCATAATTGTTTGATTTTCATGAGTTGTTGGTTTTTATATTTGTTTGATTATTGGTTTATCAAATTTATATAGTACATGACTTATTTACTTTTTTAATAAGTGTATAAAAACTATACACTTTTGTAAAATTTATAAAAGATTGAAAATTCCCTATTTTATAATGATAAACAGAGTGTTACATTATATATTATGTCTTTTTATTATCTTGTATAAAGCAGAATGTTGAGTTAATGTATTGGTAAAATAGATTGAAAAAGCACATTTCCTTTCTAAATCAGAAATTGAAATCACAATTAATTGTCTTAAATAATCGTAATAACATAATTATAAGTTTAAATTTTTATGTTTTTGATAAATATCAAATTCGTAAAAATAATATGTAGTGATTTGAATCAACAAAACCTTTACATTTCTATAAAGGTTTCGCAATTAAAATTTTAAATGTATTTTTTTGAAATATTTTATCTTATCTGTTCAATTTCAAAAACAGTTTTCCCGACAAAGTTGTCAACATCAACACCTATTTGCCAATTTTCTACAAATACTTCTAGATAGTCATTTGCGGAAAGACTTACAATACAATTTACTGACCTATCAACTGGACCATTTCCAAAATGATTAGCAGTAGTTTGTTGATATAAGTTTCCGTTAACTCGAATTCCAACAGAATATAATTGATTATTACTTTGACTATTTGTGTGTATCGAAGCATTTACCCTATAATAACCTGCTTTTGTAGCTACAAATCGATTTGTTGTAGTGTCAAACTCATTATTGGTATCAAACAATTCAGTATCAAAAGTTACTTTTTGCCAACCACTAGTTGCTAATATTTGAGGAGTAGAAAGATTTATTCTAACAACTGATAGAGTATTGATTGGATTTTGAACCCAAGAAGCATTACCTGAAGCATCACTCTGTAATATATAATTTGGATTCGCTCCAGCTGTCATCTGAAAATTGGTTGTTTTAGTATTTCCTGCTACATCTAACTTATTTCCAACAGATGGAGTTGTCCCTATACCAATATTAGTTCCATTGTCATTAATAACACCATCAACTAGTGTAGTTCCATTCCATTTTGGAATGCTATTGCTTGTAGTAGATGAAACTTCTGGATCTGTTTCTAATGTAGAAATACTTGTCCATAAGGTTGCTCCAGCACCATCCGTTCGGAGTATTTGGTTAGCTGTTCCTCTAACATTTGGCAAAGCATATCCTGGAGCTGAAGAAGGATTACTAATTTGCAATGTTCCATTTATTCTAACAATATTGTTGTCAAACTCACCATAAATCAATGCTGCGTTTGCATTAGCATTTGAGTTTTCTATATATAGTTTATTACTTCCTGTTTCTGCGGAACCTGATTGATATCCAATTCCAACGTTTCCGTTTCCAACACTATTTTTTAAAGATTCAAATCCTAGAGCAACATTATTCTCTCCAGTTAAATTTTCTAACATAGAATTATAACCAATACTAGAATTTCTTATGCCAGTTGTGGTTTTACGAAGCGAAGCAAAACCAATTGCTGTATTTCCAATATTAGCTGTACTTGCTCCGTTAAAAGTAGTAAGTGCATTTCTACCTATAGCTGTATTTCCATTAGAAACTGTATTTGAATATAAAGCGCCAACACCAACAGCTGTGTTCTCACTTCCAGTGGTGTTTTCATATAGGGATGAATCTCCTAAAGCTACATTTCTTCTTCCAGAAGTTAATTTAGGTAAAGCATTTGTTCCAAAAGCAGAGTTTCTTACTCCAGTTTGAGCCCCAAAATTAACTGTTGGGTTTACAAGTGAATTGTCTCCAAATGATGTATTCCCATTATTATAGTTAAAAGTTGTTAAATCAAATGTTCCGTCTCCGATAAAAGCAGCTCTTTTATTATTTCTTTTGAAAACCAAATTTACATCATCGGTTGTTCCAAGAAAATTTGTTGAGGAATTTGTACCTGAATTTCCAGTTAAACTCCAGTCATTTGTTGTATTGCTTTGAAATCCAATCCAATTGGATGAAGAGTTTTGCCAATAATAAAATCCAGGTTGTCTCAACACACTAGAAAAACTTGCAGCAACTCTAAGATAGATAAGCATTCCATCTTGAGCAATCGTTGGATTTGTTACAGGAAAAGCATCAACTTTTGGAATAAGAATTCCATCAGTATTTGCAGGTGTTAATTGATTACTTGAACGAATATCTAATTGAGCTTTAGGATCGGTAGTTGCAATACCAACTTGAGCAAAGGTTTTCGAAGTAAAAATGAAAAATAACAGTAAATAACAGATTTTCAATTTCATAACTTTAAATGAATGATAAAATATTTTTTTTGCAAAAATAATTTAAAACAATCTCAATACAAGTAGAAATAAGTCAAATAGAAATCGAACTTTTATTACAAGTAAAGTTTCTTTGTTCTACAAATTCTATCGAACTTTATTTATTATTTTTGACAAATGCTTCAAGTACAAAATATTTCGTTTTCTTATAAAGATAAACCAACGCTTAAATCAATTTCAATTTCTCTAGAAAAAGGGAAAACTCTAGCTATTATTGGTGAAAGCGGTTGTGGAAAAAGTACTTTACTTAAACTTATTTATGGTTTATATGATTTGAATGATGGTCAGATTTTTTGGAACGAAAATGAAGTTTTAGGACCAAAATATAATCTTATACCAGGAATGGATTATATGAAATATATGGCGCAAGATTTTGATTTAATGCCATTTATAACGGTTGCTGAAAATGTTGGAAAATATCTTTCGAACATTTATAAAGAAAAGAAGAATGAACGAATTTCTGAGCTTTTAGAAATTGTTGAAATGACTGAATTTGCTAACACAAAGGCACAATTTCTCAGTGGAGGACAAATGCAACGAGTAGCTATTGCTAGGGTTTTAGCTCTAGAACCAGAAGTTTTATTACTTGATGAACCTTTCAGCCACATCGATAATTTTAGAAAAAATAGTTTACGAAGAAAATTGTTTTCTTATCTAAAAGAAAAACAAATCACAACAATTATCGCTACTCACGATTCAACGGATGTTTTATCTTATGCTGATGAAGTTATTGTCATGAAAGATGGTGAAATTATTGAAAAAGGAAACCCAAAATCAATTTATAATTCCCCTAAAAACAGCTATGTTGCCTCGCTTTTTGATGATGTAAATGAAATAACAATTGACGCAAAAAAAGAATTGCTTTTTCCACATCAATTACAAATTGTCTCAAAGTCTGATTTAAAAGTCACGGTTATGAATTGTTATTTTCGTGGAAGTCATTATTTGGTGGAAGCTAAATTTGAAAATCAAATCCTCTTTTTTATAAACGAAAATGATTTACAAATCAACTCTGAAATATTTTTAAAAAGAAAAGAGTTTTAAAACACGGACTTTAAAACTCTTTTTGGTAAAACATATTACTTACTCAAATACATCTTCCGTCTTGAGTATAATTCATAAAAAGCATCGTCTTTTAAATCATCAATGAATAAAATACTTTCACCTGTAGATTTCATTTCTGGTCCAAGTGCTTTATTTACATTTTGGAATTTACTGAAAGAGAAAACTGGTTGCTTAATCGCATAACCTTTCAACTGCGGATTGAAAGTGAAATCGGTTACTTTATTTTCACCAAGCATAACTTTTGTAGCATAATTTACATAAGGTTCGCCATACGCTTTTGCAGTAAACGGAACCGTTCTCGATGCTCTTGGATTGGCTTCGATGATGTAAACCGTATCGTCTTTTATCGCAAATTGGATATTTATCAATCCAACAGTTCTTAAAGCCAAAGCGATTTTTTTGGTATGATCTTTTATTTGTTGCATCACAAATTCACCTAAATTAAATGGTGGCAAAGTCGCATTAGAATCACCTGAGTGAATGCCGCAAGGCTCGATGTGTTCCATAATTCCTATGATGTACACATTTTCTCCATCGCAAATTGCATCGGCTTCTGCTTCAATTGCTCCATCTAAATAATGGTCAAGAAGCAATTTATTTCCTGGAATCGATTTTAATAAATCAATTACATGTTCTTCTAATTCTTGTTTGTTGATGACAATTTTCATTCCTTGTCCACCCAAAACATACGATGGACGAACTAATAATGGAAAGTCTAAAGTATCAGCTAATTTCGAAGCTTCATCAGCACTTTCAGCAATTCCGAATTTTGGAAACGGAATATTTAATTCGGTTAATAATTCTGAAAAACGTCCTCTATCTTCGGCTAAATCTAAAGCGTCGAATGAAGTTCCAAGGATTTTAATTCCGTATTTAGATAATTTTTCTGCAAGTTTTAAAGCGGTTTGTCCACCAAGTTGTACGATTACACCTTCTGGTTTTTCATGACGGATGATGTCGTAAATGTGTTCCCAAAAAACTGGTTCGAAATACAATTTATCAGCCGTATCAAAATCGGTAGAAACCGTTTCTGGATTGCAGTTTATCATTATAGTTTCATAACCGCATTCTTTCGCAGCTAAAACTCCGTGAACGCAAGAATAATCAAATTCAATTCCTTGCCCGATTCGATTTGGACCAGAACCCAAAACAACTACCTTCTTTTTATCGGTTACAATACTTTCGTTATGAACGTATCTTTCTCCGTTTGCCGTTTGAATTTCAGCTTCAAAAGTTGAATAGTAATAAGGTGTTTTTGCTTTAAATTCGGCTGCACAAGTATCAACTAATTTATAAACACGTTTGATGTTCATGTCATCACGCAATTTATAAACCTGACTTTCCAAACAGCTCAACATATGTGCAATTTGTCTGTCGCCGTAACCTTTTTGCTTTGCTTCAAGTAATAATTCTTTTG
>DAOLYL010000123.1:0-7313 GCA_035425765.1 Flavobacterium sp.
GGTCCGCAAGAAGTTAAAAAGCAAAGTAGAAGTAATAGGGTTAGAAGTTTTTTCATTTTTTCATTTTTGAATATTTTTCAATCTCTTTTTCTCGTTCTATTAAAAAATTGTCATCAATAATTTGAAACATACAAGGAATTATATGAATACTCATAATACCTTCATTAAATAGTAAATGTGCGTACATATTTAATTCATTGTGATTTTCTCCAAAATTAATAGCAGGATATTCTTTCTTTGCTATTAAATTTACCAATGAATCAAAATTAATTCTGTTTTTAAATTCAGCTAAATCATTTTTGGAATAAGAATTAAATCCAATATTATTTAATGCTGAGGTATCTTTAAATTCAAAATATCGTTCTTTATTTTGAAGTAGAATTTCAGTGTAATGTTTTATTTCTTCTAATAGAGTTTCATCGTCATATTTTTTGTTTTCTATTCGAAAAGCACCATATAAAAAATCAGGATAAGTACAGATTTCCTTTATTTCATTGGTGTTTAGGTTTTTTACGTTTACAACAACATAAGAAGCTGTGTGAGAGTTGTTTTTGTAATTGACTAATTTAACGTAGTTTGTATATCGAATAGAATCAGCTGTTGATTTGAATTGTTTTTTCTCTTTGCTTTTTGTGTTATTGCAAGCAATTAGGAGTAAAGTCAAGAAAAATAAAATAGATTTTTTCATAAAATTAAAATACACCTTTAGAAATTGGAATCCATTCTTTCCAAATACCATTTATTTTTTTGTAAAATCCTAAAAAAGTTCCAGCGGAACTTCCACGTCTTAAATAGACGTAACGAATTAGCATTAATTCGTTGTTTCTCATAAAAATTGGTTTCAAAAAGTCAATATATATATTATTTTTTTCTTTGTTTAAATACGATTGAACATCTTTGTTTGTAATTACATCATTAGAAAAGTCATCAATATTCCAGTTAGAGTTTTCACTTTTGCTCAATTCACTAATTATAAATTCTGTTTCTTTTTTTGAAAGTGAAATACTGTCTTTTTGCTCTCTATTAGTGAAGGTGATATGTTTGTTTTTATCTTCGAATGATTTAGAAAATATTTCATAAAAAAAATTGCTTGCGTTTCCTAATTTTACTTCATCAAAACCTAATTCTAGTTTTTCTTTTACAAAATCTTTTATGAATTGTTTCGTCAAACTATCATTTTGGGAAAACAAAAAGCAAGGATAAATGAACAATATAATAACAAACTTTTTCATCGTCAAAACGATTTTTGCGTTTGCATTTCAAGTAATTGTTCCAAATAATCTCGTTGATTGGAAAGTCGCGGGATTTTATGTTGTCCGCCGAGTTTGTTATTGTCTTTCAGCCAATCATAAAACAAGTTTTCTCGCGCTACATTAATTTTTAATTGGTTTAATGTCATGTTGTTGTAGCGTTTCGCTTCATAATCGGAATTGACTGATTGTAGGTTTTCGTCCAAAACTTTTTGGAACAAATGGATATCTTCGGGATGTTTTTTAAATTCAATCATCCATTCGTGTGCGCCTTTTTCTTTATCTTTCATAAAAATAGGAGCAACGGTATAATCTTTTACTTCACAGTGTAAAGCGGAACACGTTTTTGCAATGGCCGAATCGGTGTTTTCAACCATTAATTCTTCGCCAAAAACATTAATATGATGTTTCGTTCGTCCTGAAACTCGAATTCTGTAAGGATTTAATGAAGTAAATCGAACAGTATCACCAATCATGTATCGCCATAAACCAGCATTGGTAGTGATGACAACCGCATAATTTTTGAATAATTCCACATCGGCTAAACGAACAATTTTTTGATTTGGTGTTCCAAAAGTATCCATTGGAATGAATTCATAGAAAATGCCATAGTCCAACATCAGCAGTAAATCGTTGGAATAATTCAAATCTTGAATGGCAAAAAATCCTTCGGAAGCATTGTAGATTTCGTAGTATTTGAAATTCGAATTTGGTAAAATCTTTTTGTATTGCTCTCGATAAGGTTCAAAACTTACGCCACCGTGAAAATAGACTTCTAAATTTGGCCAAAGTTCAAAAAGATTTTCTTTTCCCGATTCAGTTAAAATTCGGTTTAACAAAACCAACATCCATGATGGAACACCGGCAAAACTGGTTACATTTTCGTTTCTAGTTTCGTTGATGATGGCAGTGAGTTTGCTTTCCCATTCGCTCATTAGCGATGTTTTATTGCTTGGTGTACTACTGAATTCTGCCCACATTGGCATGTTTTCAATCAGAATTGCTGACAAATCACCAAAAAAAGTATTGTTGTTTTCATGGATTTGTGAACTTCCACCTAGACGTAAACTTTTGCCTAAAAACATTTCGGAGTTTTCGTTGTTGTTCAAATACATACAAAGTAAATCTTTGCTGGCTTTGTAATGGCAATTCTCTAGAGCTTCATTACTAACGGGAATGAATTTGCTTTTGGCATTGGTTGTTCCGCTTGATTTGGCGAACCATTTGATTGGTGTGTTCCAAAAAATATTTTGATAACCTTTGCGCGTTTCTTCAATCATGGGTTCCAAATCTTCATAGGAAGAAATCGGAATTCGTTCGGCAAAAGTGGAATAGGATTTTATGCTTTCAAAATCATATTTTTTCCCAAGAACCGTTTCGTCACATTGCCGAAGTAAGTTCATCAATAATTCGTCCTGAACTTCATTTGGGTATTTTAAAAACAACTCAATCTGATGAATGCGTTGTTTCAAAACCCATGAAGCAATCGAATTAATTATTGGATAAAACATGTTTTTGAATAAAAATTATCAATTATTTTAAATCAGAAACAAAGTTCAAAATCGTTTGTGCGATTTGATTTTGTCCTTCTTCGCTGGTAATGTAGTTTCTGTCATTTTGATTAGAAAGAAAACCCATTTCTAGCGTTAATGCCGGAACTTCTGATTTTGACAAAACGAAAAAAGAAGCTTTTTTTACACCACGATTTCTCAAAGGCGTATTTTTTTCAAAATCTAAAACTAATTTTTGAGCCAATTCGTTTGATTTTTCATAAGTAACTGATTTATCGGAAACAAAAATTTCAAAACCATTTGTAGTTACATTTTTATTGTTGTTAACGTGTAACGACAAAACCAAATCGGGTTTAACGCTGTTGATGTAGTTTGTTCTTTCGGCTAATTCTACAAATTTATCGTCATCACGAGTAAAAAGAAGTTTAATGTTTTTATCAGAATTTAGCGCTTCAATTTTTTTAGAAATGCTGTTTGCCAAATCTTTTTCTAGAAAATCATCGTGTTTTCCGCCAAAATCATGTCCGCCATGACCAGCATCAATAACCACAGTAATAGTTTCTTTTTCAGAAGAAATAAACGATACGGTTGCAAAAGCAACAACGAGAAGTAAAGCTTTAAATAGGTTTTTCATAAGGATAGATTTTGGTTATTTACTACTTAGATAACGCTAATATATTAAAAATAGTATAATTTTAACCAAACTTTTGAAGTTGATTTAATTGATTCCAAATGAAACAGAGAATTTGGTTTAATAGATTTTAATTTATTAAAAATAAATATTGTTTATTATTAAGAAAATTTTAAATTTACCGTAATCATTAATTAGTTTAAGATGAGAAGTTTTATCATTGTTTTATTATTGTTTTTATCATCGAGTTTATGTTCACAGACAAATGATTTATCATCTGTTTCAACTGGGAGTTTTTTAGGTTTTTCTTCTTTGTTTGATGATAATGAAAAGCTTTTAGGATATTTAGCTATTTATTTCAAGGGAAAAGAATCGCCAACCACAGAAAAATTTGAATATGTTTATTTTGATAAAAACCTGAATAAGGTAGCGAATAACGACTTTATTGATCAAAGTTATATTCGGGGTTATGATCCACAAATAAATAAAAAAGGGAATATTGAACTTATTCCCAGAGTCGATTCTGATGACTATAGTAAAGCAAAAAAGCAGACTATCGCAACAAATAAGATAATAAATCTCACAAACAATACTATTACTCAAAAACCAGTTTTAGTTTATGAAAATAATAAACTAATCGAATTAGATTTAAATTTATCAAGAAAGGAAAGAGATAATCAATTAACTAAATATTTGAGGTCAAATAACTATATGGAAAGGTCAGAAGTTGTTGAGTTAGAAGATGGCTCAATTTTGATTTTTAAATATAAGCATGATGCATACAAAGGACTGAAATTTGATTATGGAATTATAAAATTTGATAGTAACAAAAATGAACTGTGGCGATATGAATTTAATAAAGACAAAAAAAGCAAAATAGAACAATCGGTAGATGTCAGTTATTTTGATTACAAGAGTATTTATTTAGTTGAAAAGACTACTATGAAAAAAGATATTTCCTTTAAACTATTAAAAATTAACCTTGAAAACGGGAAAAAAGAAATTGATTTACCAATTGATGGTTATTCTGAAAAATCTCTAGAAAGTTTAAGACTATTTGACAATAGTATTGATAAAATTTACAATAAAAGAAAATTTGGAGATAAAATTGTTTTTGTTGGAAGACTGATAAGAAGCTTGTATAGTCTTGATGAAGGCTGCTTTCGTATGATTATTGATAGCAAAACAAACGAAGTGAAATTTGATAATTTATATTATTCTGAAATTCAAAGCTATATAAGTAATATTGATACAGGAAGCACAACTAAAGATAGCTATATGTTTCTCCCAAGAGATTTTTATTTTTTTGAAGATAGTAGTGTTGGGATTATGTTTGAAAAAATGAAAGGTGGTGGAGTTTCCATTATGGGAATTGGAGGAGGAATCAAAACAACAGATTTAGTCTATTTACAAACAAACGAAGAATTTAAGCCAAAACAAGTAAAGGTTTTTGAAAAAGACAAATCAAAAGGCTACACTAGTTCAGATTATTTATTTTCACAATATATAAATGGCGGAAATGATGTTGCCTTTTTTTACAGAGATTATCAAAAGGATAATGACGGAGAGAAGAACTGGAATTTATTCCTAAATAGTGTAAAAAATGGCGTTTACTCACAAGAAAAAATTCCAATTACATCAAAAGAAAATTCAATTATTCCTTATTTGGCAAAAGAAGGTTATATTCTTTTAAGAGAATACAACAAAAAGTCGAAATACAACGGAATCCGACTTGAAAAATTGAATTATTAATTTAATTCTTAGTATAAAAATCTGCAATTTTCTTAATTTCATCAAGTTTTAAGTTCCACATGAAGCTCAGAAATTGCTGGTAACTTTCTGATTGTTCTTTGGGAGAAATGCGATCTAAATATCGATTTAAGGTATAGTTTTTTCGTGCTTCATAAATTTTTTGAAACGATTTTCCAAGCCAATCTCTAAAATACTCATTATTTTTTTCGTCTTTCTCAAGATAAAGTAAAGAGGCATAAATTGAAAATCCATATTCTTCATTAAAATATAAGTTAGGAACCGTTTCTAAATAAGCAATTTTACTCAGTTTTTCATACATTTCTTTATTAGGGTTATAGGCTTTAGTTTCAGTTTTGGTTTCCGGGAATAAGGTTAATATTCTGGAAATCCGTGTTTCAGCTTCAGGATGTGAAGCAACTGAATCCATGTTGATTTTTTCAGTAAACTTAGAATAATCATAATTAGAAAAATCTTCTTTTTGAAGCCATTTATCATTAAAAGGTTGATTAGGTAAATCAAAAAACTTTTTATATGCAGCTACAGAAAGGCCGATAGGTTTTATAGAATCATAGCGTTGCATTAGTTTTAAAGCTGAAAGATATTCGCTTTTTGAATAATTAGTATTTCTATAAAATGCATATCCCAAAGAATCTGCCTCAAGTTCTTGTTTTTTAGCTTTGTTTCCATTTTCATAAAGACGTTCGCGGAAAAGCGTTAAAGCCTTGTCGCTTATATTATATTTTTCCTTTTTTAATTTCGAGATACTTTGTTTAACATCTTTTTCTTCATGGAAGTCAAGCTCTTTCTTTTTTAAACTATGTTCCATCATTTTATGAGCTATTTCATGCGATAAAACTCCAGCTAATTGATCTTCGTTATTAAGCCAATAAAAAAGCCCTAGGTTGAGTACAAATGTTCCGTTTGATAAACAAAACGCATTGAGAGAATGACTTTTTGAAATCAAAATTTTGAATTTTGTGTTTTTTAATTTTGGATTATTTTTTTTGATTTCTTCCAAAACCCCATAAGAATATTGAACTATTTCATCTTCAAATATAAAATTACCTTTCTTTATTTGATCGCCAAATTCTTTTGAAAATTCATTAAATGAGGAAGAGATGTATTTCGCTAGTTTTGAATCGTATTTTGATTTTATCTCTTTTAAATATAATTCATTGTCAATTTCGAATTCTTTTAAAAACAAATTCTTCTTTTCATGTTTTGTAGTGTCTAATGGTGTGTATTTTTGTGAAAATACCGTTGGAAGCCAAAAAAGAAAATAGATACAGAGGCTAATTATTTGAAGTTTTTTTCTAAACATTTCCTGAAACATTTTATACTTTTACAATGATTCAAAAGTAATATTTTTTTTCTTCCAATGACATACGAAGGCGTTCTCACCAAAATGCAAACCGAGTTTTTAAACCCAATTCAATATTATTTGGTGTTTGAAAATAGTTTTTTAAGCTTAAACCAACTTTTAGACAAATCGATGGAAATTAATTTCGTGGGTTATCAATGTTTGAATTGTGGTAAAAAGAAAAAGATTTTCCGACAAGGATTTTGCTATGATTGTTTTATGAGTTCGGCTTCGGCTGGCGATTGGATTATGAAACCCGAACTTTCCACAGCACATTTAGACATTGAAGATCGCGATTTAGCGTATGAAAAAAAAGTACAACTCCAACCGCATATTGTGTATTTGGCATTGTCCAGCGAAGTGAAAGTTGGAGTAACTAGAAAAACCCAAGTACCAACGCGTTGGATTGATCAAGGTGCAATTCAAGCCATACCAATAGTTGAAGTTCCTAATCGATATTTGGCAGGAATTACCGAAGTTGCTTTGAAAAATCATTTTGCTGATAAAACCAATTGGCAAAAAATGCTAAAAAATGATGTGCCAAATGTAGATTTACTAAAAGAAAAAGCATCATTAAAATATCTAATTCCAAAGGAAGTTCAGGAATATTATGACGTTGATAAAAACGATTTATACGAATTGCATTTTCCGGTTTTAGAATATCCGAAGAAAGTAACTAGCTTGAATTTGGATAAATCGCCAAATTTTTCAGGAAAGCTAACTGGAATTAAAGGTCAATACTTGATTTTTGAAGACGGAACAGTTTTTAACGTCCGTACTTTTGAAGGTTATGTAGTGAAGATTTCTGT
>DAOLYL010000124.1:0-7172 GCA_035425765.1 Flavobacterium sp.
GCTAATCCTGAACGCATTTCGTTTTGAGGTAAAGTAGCAAGATGTTCAGTGTCAATAAGTACCATTTTTGGCACGTTGATAACTCCAATTTGATTTTTTAAGTTTCCTAAATCTACACCATTTTTTCCACCGATTGAAGCATCAACCATTGCTAAAAGTGTTGTTGGAACATTAATAAAATCAATTCCTCTTTTAAATGTAGAAGCAATAAATCCACCAATATCTGTGATAACGCCACCGCCAATATTGATTAAAAGTGTTTTTCTATCAGCACCAAGTTCTGTTAAAACATTCCAAATTTCAACACAAGTGGAAATGTTTTTTTCGGTTTCACCTGGTTCAATTTCAATGATTTCAATTCTAACATCTGTTTCTAAAGAAGACAGAAATCGGGTGGAACATAATTCGTTAGAATTACTATCAAATAATATAAACAGTGACGAATAATTATTTTCTCTAATAAAATTATTTAATGAAATGTATCCATTAGTACTAAAAAAAATCGGGTAACCGTTGGCTTGAATAGACTGCATTTTTAGATTGAAATTGTGAGCCAAAAATAAGATAAAAATTGCTAATTAATCGCCAAAGACTATTTATATTTGCTACATTATTTTTACTATAAATGGACAAGATTTTTAACAATACCCAAGTTGCCTTTTCGCTAAAAACGGATACCGAATTAGACAGAGCTTATTTTCTCTTTAAAATGATTGCAAATGAACCGTTAGTTCGAATAGGAACAGCGGTTACCAACTTTGCTTTGAAAGCACATTTGCCAGTAGAAGGTTTGATTAGAGCAACAGTTTTTGATCATTTTTGTGGTGGAACAACAGAGGAAGATTGTCTCACGGTTGTAGATAAAATGTTCACTAAAGGAGTTTCTTCTGTTTTAGATTATTCAGTTGAAGGAAAAGAAGAGGAAGAGCAATTTGATGCTGCTCTAGAAATGACATTAAAAACAGTTGAATTTGCTAAAGAACGTCAAGCGATTCCGTTTGCAGTTTTCAAACCAACTGGATTAGGTCGAATTGATTTATACACAAAAATAGGAGAGAAACAACCACTATCTGCGGAAGAAACTGCGGAATGGAGTAGAGTGAAAGAACGTTTTGAAATCATTTGTAAAACAGCTCATCAAAAAGATGTTGCTTTGTTAATTGATGGAGAAGAAAGTTGGATGCAAGATGCTGCTGATGATTTAGTTACCGAAATGATGCAAAAATACAACAAGGAAAAAGCAATTGTTTACAACACTTTACAATTATATCGTTGGGATAGAGTTGATTATCTAAAAAAACTTCATCAACAAGCTATTGCTGAAGGATTTCATATTGGAATGAAATTGGTTCGTGGTGCTTATATGGAAAAAGAAAATAAACGTGCTGAAGAAAATAATTATCCAACACCAATTTGTGCATCAAAAGAAGCAACAGATGAAAATTATGATGCTGCGGTTGTTTATATGATGAATAATTTAGATAGAATGTCCATTTTTGCAGGAACACACAATGAAGAAAGCTCCTATAAATTAATGGATTTGATGCAAAAAATGAATATCGCAAAGAATGATTCACGAATTTGTTTTGGACAATTGTATGGAATGAGTGATAACATAAGTTACAATTTAGCTCAAAGTGGATATAATGTTGCAAAGTATTTGCCTTTTGGTCCAGTTAGAGATGTTATGCCATATTTAATCAGAAGAGCAGAAGAAAATACATCTGTTGCAGGTCAAACGAGTAGGGAATTAAACTTACTCAAGACAGAAAGAAATAGAAGAAAGACAGAAAAGTAATAATGAACCTCATTAATTTGAGGTTTTTTTATGCACTATTATACTAAAAGACTAAATTTGATACTGGAAATTTTACCATTAGTTAACTAGTGTTTACCGTATTATATTTATATTGCCAGCCAATTTTAACCTCAAATTATAAAATTAAAATAATTCATAATGAATTGTAAATCAATACTTAAAAATATATTTTTATTTGCATTATTGTTTAATGTAGCTCAAATAAAATCTCAAAACCTACTAGTAAACGGTGATTTCGAAACAGGAACGGTAGTTGGTTTCTTTTCAAACGGTGCAGGTTATGTTCGAATTTTTCCGCCGTTTACAGGATCAACAACCTCTGGTAACTGGGCTTTTACAAATGATCCACAACCAATGAATACGGCTTCTTTTGTTTCTGGTGGCGATCATACTACTGGTTCTGGACTAATGTTGGTTTTTGATGGTAACACAACTGGTGGTCAACAAAATTTTTGGGAAGCAGGAAATGGTGGAGGTGGAGTTTGTGGATTGACCATTGGAGGAACTTATACTTTCAGTTATTGGATAAAATCAGTTTATGGAAATGTTACAGGAAATCCAACTCCAGCAGATATTAGAGTTGATATTTTAAATGCAAATTCGGTTACATTAGTTTCGGGAAGTACTGTTGCTCCGCCAACTTCAAGTGGATGGCAACAAGTGACTTATACTTTTGTTGCAGCAGGTAATTGTGCAAATATTAAAATGTATAATAATAATACAAGTTCTGATGGAAATGATTTTGCAATCGACGATATTGCAGTAATTCCACCTCCAGTTGCACTCTCAATAACAACTTCTTCAAATAATCCAACTTGTAATAATGCAAGTGATGGATTTATAATTGGATATGGAGTTGGAGGAGTTCAACCGTATGCTTTATACAATCTCACAGGAACAGTTACAGCTAATAATACAACAGGAATTTTTAATGGACTTCCAGCTGGACCATATACTATAAAAGTTACAGATGCCAATGGAGCAACAGCTCAAAGAAATGTTACATTAGTAAATCCACCAGGAATTACGGCTAGTGCTGATACTGCAATTTGTTTAGGTCAACAAACAACTTTAAATGCTAGCGGAAGCACTTCGGGTTATACTTGGTCAGCTTCGCCAAATGACACATCACTTACAACTCCAAATATTGCAAATCCGATTGTATCACCAACACAAACGACAACTTATACTGTAACTTCTACGAGTAATGTTCCTGTAAATTTAATTACAAATGGAAATTTTTCTAGCGGAAACATAGCTTTTCAATCTGATTATCAATTTTTAGCTACAACTCTTCCTGCAGGAACTCAAAAAACATATGGAGTAACTACAAATTCCAATACTTGGTTTGCAGGTTTTTCAAGTTGTATAGATCATTCGGGTACAGGAATAATGATGGTTGTTGATGGTTCAGTTACTAATGCTGGAAATGACATGGTTTGGGGACAAACAGTTGTGGTAAATCCAAATCAGAATTATAATTTTTCTTTTTGGATGCAATCAGTAGCACAACCCAATCCAGCTCAGATAAGAGTTGTTATAAATGGAGTTACATTAGGAACATTTACCGCATCAACAAATAATTGTGAGTGGAATAATTATGCTCAAGGATGGAATTCAGGAACAGCAACAACAGCAGTTATTGAATTATATGATTCAACAGTAACAGCTTCTGGAAATGATTTTGCACTAGACGATATAACTTTTACAACAAATAATACTTGTGTCTTAACAGATCAAGTTTTGGTAACTGTTAACTCATTAAGTCCAACAATAACATGTGGAACAGCAACTCCAACTTCACAGGTTTTTAATTGGTCAACAGTAACTGGAGCAACAAATTATACTATTTCATACACTATTAATAATGGAACACCTGTAAATGCAGGAAATGTAAACGCAACAACATATACAATTGTTGGTATCAATCCAACAGATAGTATTCGAATTACAGTAACTCCAAATGGAACTGGATGTTTTACAGCAGCAAGTCTTACTTGTGGTTCAGTTCCTGTTTGTCCTCAACCTAATGTTAGTGTAACACAACAGCCAACATGTGCAGTTCCAACGGGAATAATTGAGTTTACAAGTCCATTAAACACAAGTCCATTACCAGTTCCAACTGAATTATTTATTTCAGAAGTTACAGATGAAAGTGTTGGTTCATTGACTTATATTGAAATTTATAATGGAACAGGAACTACAAAAAACTTGAGCAATTATAAAATCAAAGTCTATAATAATGGAAATGCTTTTATTTCACCAAATTGTGATATTCAACTTTCAGGAACTTTAAATAACAATGATGTTTTTGTTTTGGGAATTGGTTCTGCTACTAATCAAGGTGGTGTTTCTCCTGATTTGGTTGTTGCTAATTGTGGAGCTATCAATGAAAATGATAATATTAGACTTACGTCAAATAGTAATGTTGAAATTGATAATTGGGGAAGAAGAGATGGAGTTGACTTTACTCCAGCCAATCAAGCAGGTTATACATTTAGAAGACTACAAACTGCTCCAAAACCAACAAATACTTGGAATATAAATGATTGGACTGCTCTTGATCCTCAGGATTATACAGAAGTTGGAAATTATGTGTATCAAACATCAAATTATGAATACAGTGTAAATGGAGGAACAAATTATCAAAGCAATCCAATTTTTACTGGTTTAATACCAGGAAATTATAGTGCAGTTATTAGAGATATAGTTTCAGGTTGTGTTTCAACGCCAATTCCTTTGGTTTTAAATCCTTTACCAACAGTTGCACCACCAACAGTATTGCCAGTAACTTATTGTCAAAATGCAACTGCAGTTCCTTTAACGGCAACTCCTTCAGCTGGTGGAACATTAAATTGGTATTTAACCAATAATGCTAGTGAAACGCCATTAGCCACAGTGCCAACACCATCAACAGTAGCATTAGGTGATACTATTTACTATGTTAGTCAAACTATTGGTGGATGTGAAAGTGTTCGAGTTGCTATAACAGTTAGAGTAACGAATCTCCCACCAAATGCAACACCAAATTTATTTTGTGCAAATTCAACACCAACTTCTGCAGAATTTGACTTTAATAGTATTGGACAAACAAATTATACATTTAGCTATTCTATTGAAGGTGGAACACCAGTTACAGGAGTAATCCCAACATTTCCTTCAAGTTATATAGTAAACGGACTAACAGGAGGTCAATCTGTAACATTGACTATTACTTGGAATGGTTTATGTACAACAACCAGAACAGCAACTTGTTTTGCATCTTGTACATCACCAACTTTAATTACAACTGCTCCAGCAGCAGTTTGTTCTCCTAATACAGTAGATTTAACATTGCCAGCCGTTACAGCTGGAAGTACTACAGGAACAACACTAACTTATTGGACAAATGCTGCGGCTACAAATCCTCTTGCAAATCCTAATGCTGTTTCAGCAGGTGGAATTTATTATATAAAAAGCACCATTGGAACATGTTCTACAATTCAATCGATTTCAGTTACAATTCATACAACACCTGTACTAAGCATAACCAATCCTCCAGCAGTCTGTGCTCCAAGCACTGTAGACATCACTTCACCAGCTGTAACAGCAGGAAGTTTTGGTGTTGGAACTTTGACTTATTGGACTGATAGTAGTGCAACAATTCCGTTGGCAAATCCTTCGGCAATTTCAAGTGGTGGAACGTATTACATTAAAGCTACTCATGTAACTTGTTTTGATATAGAACCAGTTACAGTTACAATTAATCCTAGTATAAATTTAGTTATCACAAATCCAACTGCTTTATGTTCGGGAATTGCTGTTGCAGTTGATTTGACTTCGCCTAATGTTACTCTTGGAAGTACGCCAGGAACATTGACTTATTGGACAAATTCATTAGCAACTTCAGTTTTGAATAGTCCAAACGCAGTTACTGCTGGTGGAACTTATTATATAAAATTAACTGTTGGTATTTGTACTGAAATTAAGCCAGTTTTGGTGACTATAAATCAATCTCCAACATTAGTAATAACCAATCCAAGTCCTGTTTGTTCTCCAGCGAGTATTAATTTAACAGCTCCAACAATAACTGTAGGAAGTTCTTCTGGAACAAAAACCTATTGGACAGATTCGGCAGCGACTATTCCATTAAGTAATCCAAATACAATAACATCAAGCAATGTTTACTATATTAAACTTGCTAACGGTTCTTGTTTTGACATACAGCCAGTAACAGTTACAATTAATCCAACACCTACTTTGGTTATTACAAATCCTGCATCGGTTTGTTCGCCAGCAACTATAAATCTTCAAGCACCAGCAATAACCGCAGGAAGCACAGGAAGTGGAGTTTTAACCTATTGGACTAATTTAGCAGCTACTAACTCATTAACTAATCCAAATGCAGTTTCCTCATCAGGAACTTATTATATTAAAAGTACAGTAGGTGATTGTTTTGATATTGAATCTGTCACTGTTGTTGTGAACCCAAGAAATAATCCAATTTTTAGTTCTTTTGGTCCTTATTGTGAAGGAGTTACTATTCCGGCTTTACCAACTTCTTCAAATAATAGTATTCCTGGTACTTGGAATCCTGCAATTGTAGATAATACAACCACTACAACTTATACATTTACACCAAATATAAATCAATGTGCAAATACATATCCTTTGCAAATTGTAATTATTCCTGTAGTTACTCCAACGGTTGATATAGTTGAAAGTTGTGGTTCGAACGCTGTTACAATTACAAGTCCATTAGGAAATGAATATGTTTACTCATTAGATAGTTTACCTGTACAATCTTCTCCATTTTTTAATAATTTATCAGCAGGGAATCATTCAATAGTTGCAATCCAAACGATTGCTAATTGTATTTCTAATCCTTTAAATTTCACAATAAATGCTATTGCAAATGATGTAGTTGTTAATTCAAATCCTTTGCCATTAGAAATTTGTGATTTGAATAATGATGGTTTTGGAGCTTTTGATTTAACATCTGCTATTTCTAGTATTGTAGGAGCAAATACTTATACGATAACTTATCATGAAACTGAGGATGATGCGAATTTAGATGGAACAACAATACCAAATCCTTCAAGTTACAACAGTATTAATCCGTTAACACAAACAATTTATATAAGAGTAGAGTCAACTATAACTTCTTGTTTTGAAGTTGTCGAACTAGAACTCATCGTCAATCCAACACCAGAGGCGACTATTCCTGATGATTTACATTTATGTGATTACACTGGTGCAGTAGGTTACGAGCCATTTGATTTAACATTGGTAATACCACAAGTATTAGGTTCGATAAACCCAGCAACCCATGTAGTAACGTTTTATAACGATGCAACCAATGCGCAGCAAGGAA
>DAOLYL010000125.1:0-2688 GCA_035425765.1 Flavobacterium sp.
TAATCACAAGTGTTGATTACCGTCATTCCTGGTAACATTTTCATCAAACCGATGTCTTCTAAAATTTGATGTGTTGCACCATCTTCTCCAAGTGTTAAACCAGCATGCGAAGCACAAATTTTCACATTTTTATCAGAATAAGCCACCGATTGACGGATTTGGTCATAAACTCTTCCAGTAGAAAAGTTAGCAAACGTACCTGTAAACGGAATTTTTCCACCAATGGTTAATCCCGCAGCAATTCCAATCATGTTGGCTTCTGCAATTCCAATTTGGAAAAAACGCTCTGGATGGTTTTTCTTGAAATCGTCAAATTTCAATGAACCAATTAAGTCGGCACAAAGTGCAACAACGTTTTCATTTTTTTGTCCCAATTCGGTCATTCCTGCACCAAATCCTGAACGTGTATCTTTACTTCCTGTATTTTCGTATTTTTTCATTACCTGTATTGAAT
Source organism: Flavobacterium sp. (assembly GCA_035425765.1). GTDB lineage: Bacteria > Bacteroidota > Bacteroidia > Flavobacteriales > Flavobacteriaceae > Flavobacterium. The sequence goes on from DAOLYL010000125.1 coordinate 455, forward strand.
TTGTTCTTTACTAATTTTTAGCAAAGTGCTTATTTTTTGTTTTTTTATCAGATTGTACTCATTATTGCTTCCATTTTCACGCTCAACCTTTATCTTTGAAATAAATCCTTTTTCTATTTTAAAATCACTTTTTAGAAATATAGTATGTGTGTAGAAGGTTAAAAGCTCATAGCAAAACAAATCATTAGAATTTTCAACTATTATTTCAATTTTGAAGTCAATTTTTTTTCGCTTTTTATTTTTGAAAACAATAATTTTAAATTCGGTATTTATACTATCTATTTTTCTTTCTGTGATTTTATAAGATAAATGAGTTTTGTGATTTTCAGGATTATACTTTCGACTAAATAGATAATTAAATTTTATATTATTGTTCTCATTTACTACTTCATATTCATGAAAAATATTACTTTCGGTATCTCTTATCTTGCCGTATATAGTTTCACTTCCGTAGCTACTATTTAAATGGTAAGAACTATTTGAAGAATTAGTTAAATGAAAATTTATTCGACCATTTTGTTCTTTATATTCTAAAAAATTATCAAAAAAATATTCTTGACAAAAAAGATTTTGACAAAAAAGCAATACAATTGTTTGAAAAAATAATTTCATTTATTTCAAAATGTTAAATATGATTTCGGATTTACTTCATTAATTTTAAAATTGAATAAAAAATCTATCTTTTCATTTTTTAGAAAATAAGTATCTTTTGAAAGTTTACCTTCTTCTAAATGCATTATTCTGTCAATCTTTAAATCTTCGGCTAATAGTAATTGATATTTTGTTGATAGATAATCGATAATTCTGGATTTGCTATTCTTTAATTCTATATTTTTATTTGAAAAAAAATAGTAATGATTATTAATTGTTTTTTTCTTCTTTTTGTTTTTATATTGAATTAAATGAACAATTATTTGATTATCAATAGTATCATTTTCATACTTCATTTCTTCAACAAAATCTTTATATTTTCTGTAATTTGATTTTCGAATTACATTAGTATAAAGTTTAGAACTAATTAGTTTATTTAAATCTTCAATTTTTGAGTATTTAAAGTCTAATTCAAATCTAATCAATTGCTTATTTTTATCATTAATAAAGAGAAGAGCTTCATTTTCTTTTCCATATCGTAATTCCAAAACATAAGTAGAATCTTTTGAATTTGAAAAAAAATGTGATTCGTTAAATATATTGTTTTTGTAATCTTTTATATTTTGAAGTTTATAAGTGTCAAATTTATAACTGCGCTGTTCATTGTCCTGCGCAAAAACAGTCACACAAAAAAGCAATATTATATAAACGAAACTCTTCTTCATCAAAAGTCTTGATTACTTATCACTAATTTAATAATCTCCTAAAGTTTCAGCATTTTGAGCCAAACCAGTTGCTAGTTGAACATCATTTGGTGCTTTTCCGTGCCAAGCATGTGTATGCATCATAAAATCAACACCATTACCCATAACGGTATGCATCAAAATACAAACCGGTTTTCCTTTACCTGTTCTACTTTTAGCATCTTCCAATCCAGCAATGATAGCGTCAATATTGTTTCCTTCTTTGATTTCTAAAACATCCCAATCGAATGCCTCAAACTTAGCTTTCAAGTTTCCTAATGATAAAACATCATCCGTTGAACCATCAATTTGCTGACCGTTATAATCAACAGTTGCAATAATGTTGTCCATTTTTTTTGCCGAAGCATACATAATTGCTTCCCAGTTTTGACCTTCTTGCAATTCGCCATCACCAAGCAAAGCATAAACCAAATGGTTGTCTTTGTTTAGTTTTTTAGCTTGTGCAGCACCAATTGCTACAGATAATCCTTGCCCTAATGAACCCGAAGCCATTCTAATTCCAGGCAAACCTTCATGCGTAGTTGGATGTCCTTGCAATCTCGAATTTAGCTTTCTAAAAGTTGCCAATTCCGATACTTGAAAATAACCACTTCTTGCTAAAACGCTGTAGAAAACAGGCGAAATGTGACCGTTTGATAAGAAAAATAAATCTTCGCCAACGCCGTTCATCTCAAAACCTGAATTGCGTTTCATTTGATGTTGATAAAGCACAGTAAAAAATTCAGCACAGCCAAGCGAACCTCCAGGATGACCAGAATTTACGGCATGAACCATACGAAGAATGTCTCTTCTAACTTGTGTTGTAAAATCTTGTAAATGTTGTGTGTTAGACATTTTATGTAGTTAAAAATTTAATGTCGCAAAAGTAATTCTATTTTT
>DAOLYL010000125.1:2788-7091 GCA_035425765.1 Flavobacterium sp.
TGTTAGACATTTTATGTAGTTAAAAATTTAATGTCGCAAAAGTAATTCTATTTTTTCCGAAAGGCAAAAGATTTATACATTACTTATTAAAACAGTTGTTAATAAGAAATTTAACTTTAAAAAATGGGTTATCAATTCATTTTCACCTTTTAGCAAAACTCAATTCTATTATGTTAAATAATTTCATAATTACTAATTGTTAAATCCGAATTAATTTATCTTTGCCGACTATAATTGTACAAATGAAATTCGATTTATTACAAAAAGATACCCAGTCAAAAGCCAGAGCAGGAACAATAACTACTGATCATGGTGTAATTGAAACCCCAATATTTATGCCTGTTGGAACCGTTGGAACCGTAAAAGGTGTTCACCAGCGCGAGTTAAAAGAAGATATCAATCCGGATATTATTCTTGGAAACACCTATCATTTATACCTTCGTCCACAAACCGAAATTCTCGAAAAAGCTGGAGGTTTACATAAATTCATGAATTGGGATAGAAATATTTTAACCGATTCAGGTGGTTATCAAGTCTATTCGCTTTCCGCCAATAGAAAAATTAAAGAAGAAGGCGTAAAGTTCAAAAGTCATATCGATGGTTCGTATCACTTTTTTACACCCGAAAATGTTATGGAAATTCAGCGTTCTATTGGTGCTGATATTATCATGGCATTTGATGAATGTACACCATATCCTTGTGATTATAATTACGCTAGACGTTCGATGCACATGACGCATCGTTGGTTGGACAGATGTATAACTCATTTAGATAAATTACCATTCAAATACGGTTATGAGCAAACATTTTTCCCAATAGTTCAAGGAAGTACGTATAAAGATTTACGTCAACAATCAGCGGAATATATTGCCAATTCTGGTCAACAAGGAAACGCCATCGGTGGTTTATCAGTTGGTGAACCAGCCGAAGAAATGTATGCCATGACCGAAGTGGTTTGCGAAATCCTTCCAGAAGACAAACCACGTTATTTAATGGGAGTTGGAACACCAATAAACATTCTAGAAAACATTGCATTAGGAATAGACATGTTTGATTGTGTAATGCCAACTCGTAACGCAAGAAACGGAATGCTTTTCACAGCCAATGGAACAATTAACATGAAAAACAAAAAATGGGAAGCCGATTTTTCGCCAATAGACGAAATGGGAATCACATTTGTTGATACACAATATACTAAAGCATATCTTCGTCATTTATTTACCGTAAATGAATTGCTTGGAAAACAAATCGCTACGATTCACAATCTAGGTTTCTACATGTGGTTGGTTCGCGAAGCTAGAAAACATATCTTAGCCGGAGATTTTAGAACATGGAAAGATATGATGGTGAAAAATATGAGCCAAAGACTATAAGTTAATTTGATGATTTGGTAATTCGGTAATTTGTATCGAATAACCAAATAGTCAAATAACCAAATAAACATTTATGCTAAAAATAATTGACAAATACATCCTTAAACGATACTTAGTAACATTTATAGTAATGTTATTGATGTTTATTCCTATTGGGATTATCATCGATGTTTCTGAAAAAATCAACAAAATTTTAGCGAATAAAGTTCCTTTTATTGAAGTAGCAAAATACTATTTAGATTTTACGATATATTTTGCCAATCTATTATTCCCAATATTTTTGTTTTTGTCTGTAATTTGGTTTACCTCAAAACTAGCAAACAATACCGAAATTATTGCTATTCTTAGTTCTGGAATATCATTTTCACGTTTTCTAAGACCATTTATTATTGGAGCAACTATAGTTTCATTATTTGCTTTAGTAATGAACATTTTCTTGATGCCAAGTGCAGCAGCTGGATTTAAAAGCTTTAGGTATAAATATTTGAGTAATAATAATGGCATAAATGTAAAGGATAGATCAGATGTTTTTAGACAAACTAGTAAAGACGAATACATTTATGTGAGTAGTTTTAACGATGTGTCAAAAATGGCTTTTTATTTTTCTATGGAAAAATTCAAAGGAGACAAGCTACAATATAAACTCAATGCTAATAAAATTAAGTTTAACCAAAAAGACAGTACCTATACAATATACAATTATACCAAACGAAAAGTAGGTGAGTTTAATGACGTAATTGAAACTGGCGAAAAAAAAGACACTGTTTTTAACTTTGATTTAGACGACTTAACACCAGTAGTTTACATAGCTGAAACTTTACCATTAAATGAACTAAATAAATTCATTGAGAAAGAAAAATCCCGTGGCTCGTCAAACATAAATACGTATTTAGTTGTATTATATAAAAAGTATAGTATTCCAGTTTCGGCTTTTATTTTGACGATTATTGCTGTTTCTGTTTCTTCCATGAAGCGTCGTGGTGGAATGGGAATGAATCTAGCAATAGGAATTATTTTGGCATTTGCTTTTGTGTTTTTAGATAAAGTTTTTGGAGTTCTTGCCGAAGCTTCAACTGCGCCACCATTATTAGCCGTTTGGACACCAAATATTCTCTTTGGTATTCTTGCTATTTTCCTTTTACGAAATGCTAAGCGATAATACAAAAAGTTATCTTCACCTTCATTTGATAGTATTCATTTGGGGATTTACAGCCATTTTAGGTGCTTTAATCACTTTAGATGCTTTGCCATTAGTTTGGTTTCGAATGCTTTTTGCTGTTGGATTTATTGCTATCTATATTTTTTTCAAAAAGTTACCTTTAAAAATTCCTCCAAAAGCTGTCATTCAATTTCTTTTCGCCGGTTTAATCATTGCTTTACATTGGTTTACATTTTTTAAAGCTATTAAAGTGTCAAATGTTTCTATAACACTAGCTTGTTTATCAACTGGGGCATTTTTTACATCATTACTCGAACCAATTTTATATGGAAAAAAAGTAGTTTGGTATGAAGTTTTTTTTGGAGTACTTGTCGTTATTGGTTTGTATATCATTTTTAACGTGGAAGTTAATTTTTGGAATGGAATTATTTTAGCGCTAACTTCTGCCTTTCTTTCCGCGCTTTTTGCTGTAATCAACAGTAAATTTGTTAAAACCTATGACGCAACAATTATTTCATTTTATGAACTTAGTGGCGGTGTAATTTTCTTTTCATTTTTATTACTTTTTGGAAACAGTTTTACACCAGATTTTTTTCTGTTATCATCAAATGATTTGATGTATTTATTCATTCTAAGTTCTGTTTGTACCGCTTATGCTTTCATTGCATCAACTGCTGTTATGAAGTTTTTAAGTCCATATACAGTAATGTTAACTATTAATTTAGAACCTATTTACGGAATAATTTTAGCCGTACTTATTTTTAAAGATAAAGAACAAATGAGTTTTGATTTCTATCTTGGCGCAATGCTAATTTTATTGACTGTACTACTGAATGTTATCATCAAAAGTCGAAAAAAATCACTTTCATAACATCAGCGAAATTCTTTTTTGTTCACAATAAATCTATCTAAATTGCTTTTTATCACAATAGAATATTTTATATTTGCTATTCGATTAAACAAAACTAACTACCTATGGAATACTTAGATTTTGAACTTCCTATCAAAGAATTGGAAGATCAACTTGATAAATGTCAAATAATTGGTTCAGAATCAAATGTTGACGTTACTGCAACTTGCAAACAAATCGAGAAAAAACTAGAAGAAACCAAAAAAAAAATATATAAAAACCTAACAGCTTGGCAAAGAGTTCAATTATCTCGCCATCCAAATAGACCTTATACTTTAGAGCACATAACTAACTTAACTAAAGGAACATTTTTAGAGCTTTTTGGAGACAGAAATTTCAAAGATGATAAAGCAATGGTTGGTGGTTTAGGAAGAATTGACGGTCAGTCATTTATGCTTATTGGACAACAAAAAGGAATCAATACAAAAATGCGTCAGTTGCGTAATTTTGGTATGGCAAATCCAGAAGGTTATAGAAAAGCACTTCGATTGATGAAAATGGCAGAAAAATTTAATATTCCTGTTGTAACATTAATCGATACTCCTGGAGCTTATCCTGGTTTAGAAGCTGAAGAACGCGGGCAAGGTGAAGCAATTGCGAGAAACATTCTAGAAATGGTTCGCTTAAAAGTTCCTGTTATTTGTGTAATTATTGGTGAAGGTGCTTCTGGTGGTGCATTAGGAATAGGTGTTGGCGATAGAGTTTTAATGATGGAAAACACTTGGTATTCTGTAATTTCTCCTGAATCTTGTTCATCAATTCTTTGGAAAAGTTGGGAATACAAAGAGCAAGCAGCTGAAGCTTTAAAATTGACTTCTGCTGACATGAAAAAACTAAAATTAGTTGATGATATTATTCCAG
>DAOLYL010000126.1:0-7013 GCA_035425765.1 Flavobacterium sp.
GTTTGAAAGCATCATCTTCAATTTCAACATCTTTTAATGCTTTTCCAGCTCCAGGTATCATTCCGACTAAGTCTTTCATGTTACCCATTTTTTTCACTTGTTGAATTTGTGCTAAGAAATCATCAAAACCAAATTCATTTTTAGCAATTTTCTTTTGAATTTTTCTTGCTTCTTCCTCGTCATATTGTTCTTGCGCTCTTTCTACTAAGGAAACAACATCTCCCATTCCAAGAATTCTATCAGCCATACGTGAAGGATAGAAAACATCAATAGCTTCCATTTTTTCACCAGTTCCGATAAACTTAATTGGTTTATCTACAACCGATTTAATCGAAATTGCTGCTCCACCGCGAGTATCACCATCTAATTTGGTTAAAATAACTCCATCAAAATTTAATCTGTCATTAAATGCTTTTGCCGTATTAACAGCATCTTGACCTGTCATGGAATCAACAACGAACAAGGTTTCTTGTGGTTTAATTGCCGCATGAACATTGGCAATTTCGTTCATCATTTGCTCATCAATAGCCAAACGACCAGCTGTATCGACAATAACTACGTTAAAACCGTTTGCTTTTGCATAAGCAATTGCTTTCAAAGAAATATCTACAGGGTTTTTATTTTCTGGTTCAGAATATACTTCTACTCCAACTTGATCTCCAACAACATGCAACTGATTGATTGCTGCAGGACGATAGATATCACAAGCTACTAAAAGTACTTTTTTGTTTTTCTTAGTTTTAAGATAGTTTGCTAATTTTCCAGAGAAAGTAGTTTTACCTGAACCTTGAAGACCAGACATTAAAATAACAGAAGGATTTCCCGAAAGGTTAATTCCTGTGGCTTCTCCACCCATTAATTCCGTCAATTCGTCTTTAACGAGTTTTACCAATAATTGTCCTGGTTCTAAAGTTGTTAAAACGTTTTGACCTATTGCTTTTTCTTTAACCGAAGTTGTAAAATCTTTAGCGATTTTAAAATTGACATCGGCGTCAAGCAAAGCACGACGAACTTCTTTTAAAGTTTCGGCTACGTTGACTTCGGTAATTTTTCCGTGTCCTTTTAAAATATGAAACGCTTTGTCTAGTTTATCACTTAGGTTATTGAACATAATGGTAAGCTTTGTTATTTTTAATGAAGTGGCAAAGATAACTTAAAGTTAGAAAGTTGACAAATAAAGAAAGTTGAAATTATGAAACAAAAAAGCCAACTTTTCAGTTGGCTCATTTTTGGTATTTTTATAAAATTAATTTTTCTCAAAAGTAAGTAAATCAATACTTCCATCACCACCGCTAACGTGTTTTAGTTCTAGTTTTGATGCGGTTGAAGATAACACTCTCCAATCTTCGCTAATTTCTTCAAATGGTCCATTACTGTCAAGAAAAACAATATCAAACTTTGTTGAACCACTGTCTGAATAGGTTGACCAATTTCCATTTTTAGTTGTTGAGCCATTTACGGCAACTATAGTTCCATTGGAATTTATTGAAAAATTATAACCGTTAAAATTGCTAGTTTGGTTTGAGCCATCTTCTTGGAAAAGAGTTACGCGCCAAGTTCCTGAAGTTGTATTATCAGTTACTGTTGATGTTGATGGACTATTTCCATTGGAATTATCGTCATCATCAGAACTACATGTAGATGCTACATTTAGCATAAAAAGACAAAATAAAGCTGGTATTAAAATTAGTTTTTTCATTGGGTTAGGTTTTAAAATTTAATTAATTAGTATTGAACTGGTGGTTATTAAGAAAATAACAGTAATGATGATTATCCATATAAGCGCTTGAAGTATGGAATAGGCAATAATATTATTTTTAAAATAACTCCATTTCGTTTCGTTTGGAATAAGTTTATCACTTTTTTGCTGTTCAAAAAATTTTTGATGATAAAACTTCATGACACTATTTAGTTTTTAGTAAAAGTCAAATAGTCTATACTACCGTCGCCGCCACTAACGTGTTTTAATTTAATTACGGTTGTAGAAAACTCAATTATTCTCCAATCTTCTTCTATTTCATCAAGATCGTCTCCGTTAAAAGTAAGTTCTAATTTATTTTGACCACTATCAACAAACTCATCCCAAGTTCCGTTTGTAGTTATTGCGTTTTTTACCGCTATTGATGTTCCATTACTTGCAAATGTGAAATTATATCCAGCAAAATCATCCGTTTCAATATCATCATCTTCTTGAAAATAAGAAATATACCAAGTTCCTGAAGTCAATACTTCTGAAAAATCAGGATTACTTCCACCACCAGAATTATCATCACAATCATCTATTGAATCTTCAATAAAATCTTCTAGTTGGGAATTTGAATTGATTGTTATGGTTTGACCATTAGAATTAACCGCTGAAATTGGATAACTAATTGCTACAAAAGTATTAGAAGACAAGTTTGATATAAAATTAAAAAACATTGAGTTACTAGTTATTGTTACGGTATTAGCTATCTGATTATTGCTATCATAAACATTGATTACAATTGGATATACCAGTTCAATACAATCAATTTCATCAAAACCATCATCGTCGCCACAATCCTCCAAAACATCATCTAGTTGATTACTATTTTGAAGTACTTCGGTTTGAAAATTTTGAAAACGAATTGTAATTGGATATATAAAATTAACCAAATCATCATCATCAGAAAAAGCATCGATAGCGTCTTGAACAACTTGATAATCAGTTTGGCTCGTTACTGTTATTTGTTGTGAATTAACTATAACAGTAACTGGAAGCACAACGCTGAAACAACTTGAATTGTCTACTATATTATCGATAGATGTTGGGTTCTGAGAAGTTCTTGCTAACAAACTAGCTATTGGCGATGTTTTTGCAAAGCTTTGCGTGTTGTCTTGAATTATAGTTTCCTCTTCTTTTTGACAACTAGCCAAAGAAAGAAATAAAAGACAAATTAAAATGTAAAATGATGTTTTCATACGATATAAATCCGTTTGATTTAATAGTTAAACAATTGATTTCAAAGTTACCCTACTTTAATTAAAAAAAATAATTATTTTTACTTCAAGTTTATCACAAAAAAACATGTCAAAAGACGAAATTACAGGTATTTGCAAAGAAAACATTTTTTCATCTTTTTTTAAAAGCCACGCTAAATCGCTCCGAAACTATTTGTATTATAAGTTTGGAAATGAAGACCAAGCCGAAGATATAACCCAAGAAGCTTTTATCAAGTTATGGCAAAATTGCGCCGATGTTCCTTTAGAAAAAGCTAAATCATACCTATATACTATTGCCAACAATGCTTCTTTGAATGTAATTGCGCATCAAAAAGTTGTGTTGAATTATGCCAAAAGTTCTCCAAATAAAGAAAGTACCAACGAAAGTCCTGAATTTTTATTAGAAGAAGAACAATTCAAGTCAAAATTGTTGCAAGCAATAGAAAAACTGAACGAAAAACAGCGAGTTGCTTTTCTAATGAATCGTATCGATGGGAAAAAATATGCAGAAATTGCTAAAGAATTAGAAATTTCAGTAAAAGCAGTAGAAAAAAGAATTCACTTAGCTCTGATAGAACTTAGAAAAGAATTTGAAAATTTTAAGTAGGGTAAAATTACTTTAATATGTTTTAGTATTGAAATGCATTAGATTATGGAAGAAAATTACAAATTATCAAAATGGCTAAACGACGAAATGTCTGCCGAGGAATTGTCTGAATTTCAAGCAGACAAGGACTTTGTCATTTTTGAAAAAATAAAAAAATATTCCTCAGAGTTGGAAACTCCAGCTTTTGACGAACAAAAAATGCTTTCCAAAATTGTAACTTCACCTAAAAAAGAAGTTAAAATTATTTCTATATATAAAAATTGGGCTTTGAAAATTGCTGCCATATTTGTTATTAGTATTGGTTTATTTTTGGGTGCAAGAAATTTTGCTTCGTATACAGAATATGCTAGTAATGGAACGCAAAATACATTTTCACTTCCAGATAATTCAGAGGTTGTTTTAAATTCTGGTTCTGAAATTCAGTATAAAAAATGGAATTGGGACAACAACAGAAGTTTAAATCTTGAAGGCGAAGCTTTTTTCAAAGTAGCAAAAGGGAAAAAATTTGAAGTCAATACAACTGTTGGAAAAGTTACTGTACTTGGTACTCAATTTAACGTAAAACAACGAGGAAATTATTTTGATGTAAGCTGTTATGAAGGTAAAGTAAAAGTAAATTTTGGCAACAACGAATTTATCTTAACCAAAGGAATGAGCGTAGCTGTTCGAGATGGAAAAACAATTCCAATTCCAGCTAAAAACACTTTGAAACCAGAATGGCTAGAGCAAGAAATGGTTTTTCATCAAGAAAGTTTACCATCAATAGTAGCTGAATTTGAAAGGCATTTTAATATAGAATTAGAATTAAATGCTACTGGAAATGGACAATTATTCACAGGAACAATTCCAGCTAAAAATAGTGACACAGCGCTCCAAATTTTGTGTACTACTTATCATTTGAAACCTACAAAAGTAACTAAAACCAAAATTATTTTAGAAAACGATTAATGTTTCAAAACAGAGCGGTTGTTCTATTTATTTTTTTATTCTTTTCAATTTTGAGTTTTGCTCAAAATGATAAGAATGCTATTCCTTTGAAAAACATTCTAAACCTTATCACTTCGCAACACGATGTGAGATTTAATTACATTGAAGATGAAATTGTAGTTTATGCTATTGTTTCTCCCAACAAAAAATGGCCGTTGGAACAAAAAATAAAATACCTAGAAAAACAAACCAATCTTCAATTTAAACTTATTAGTCAAAAATATTATTCTATATATAATGATGAAAAACTAGACAAACCACTTTGTGGTTTTTTGCTTGATTATGATACTGGAAAACCGATTGAAAATGCGTTACTAACAATTGAAGGCACAACAAATACAGCATTTACTGATGCTGATGGACATTTTAAATTGCCGAAAGTTTCTTCAAATACTATTCAAATTCAACATCCAGGTTATAATGCTATCACAATAAACCCAAAAGATTTATATGTTGTGGATTGTCCAAAATTCAAATTACAAGCAATCATTCAGTCGTTGGACGAAGTTATAACACAACGCTATTTAGCTACTGGTATCAGTAAAAAAAATGATGGAACTATTCAAATTAAACCCAAAAAATTTGGAATACTTCCCGGTCTAATTGAACCCGATGTTTTACAAACCATGCAACAAGTTCCTGGAATTATTAGTGTTGACGAAACCATATCTAACATTAATGTTCGAGGCGGAACACATGACCAAAACTTATTTCTTTGGAATGGCATTCGGATGTTTCAAACAGGACATTTTTTCGGATTAATATCAGCATTTAATTCTTCTTTGGCACAAACGATTTCAATTTCGAAAAATGGTAGTTCGGCTTTTTTTGGCGAAAGCGTTTCAAGTTTAGTTGCAATTTCCTCACGAACGAACGATATTGAAAAAACAAATTCTAGTTTTAGTTCAAACTTGATTAGTGCTGAACTTTATTCAAAAATAAAACTTTCAGATAGAGCAAATCTTACGCTATCAGGAAGACGTTCGCTGACCGATGTCTTTTCATCGCCAACCTATAAAAATTACAGCAATCGAATTTTTCAAAACACAGAAATAACTAATCTAAATAATAATGAAATTGTTAATTATAAAAGTGATGTCGATTTCTATTTCTATGATTTCACCATTCAATACCAACAAAAAATTGGACAAAAAAGCAACTTGAACATAGATGTTATTGCCATTGAAAACTCGCTAGATTTTAATCAATCAACCATAGATTTAAATAAAAATAGTAAACTCGAACAAGAAAATCTAGGTAGCACAATACAGTGGAAAACTCAATGGAATAAAAATAATTTTACCGAAATTTTGGGTTATTTTTCGCTTTATGATTTAAATTCAAATAACAGAACTTTAGAAAGCGAACAAGTTTTATCTCAACGAAATAAAGTATTGGATTATGGTTTAAAAATTAAAAATTCAAACACTATTAACAATACATTGACAGTAAACACAGGTTACCAATTTAACGAAACTGGTGTTACAAATTTTGATGAGATTAATTTGCCGATATTCTCAAGAACAATTACAAATGTTTTGCTTTCGCATATTGGAATTGTTGAAGGAGTTTATGAAACAGAAAGCAAAAAAACTTTTTTAGTTGCTGGTTTACGAGCCAATTATTTTGACAAATTTGGAACGTTCCTTTTAGAACCAAGATTGCAAATTAATCAATCTTTAACTTCAAGTATTAGATTGGAAATTTTAGCCGAACAAAAAAGTCAAACCTTATCACAAATTATTGATTTGCAACAAGATTTTTTAGGAGTTGAAAAACGTCGATGGACGTTAGCTAACAACAGTACAATTCCCGTTCAAAAAAGCAATCAAGTTTCGCTTGGTTTTAGTTTTAAGAAGAAAAATTGGTTGATTACTTTAGATAATTTTTACAAAAAAATTGATGGAATAACAAGCAGTAGTCAAGGATTTCAAAATCAATTTGAATTAGAAAGAACAATTGGAAATTATCAAGTTTTTGGTACTGAGTTTTTAATTCAAAAATCCTTTAACCGATTTTATACTTGGTTAAGTTATTCATATAATGACAACAAATATGAGTTTGACGAATTAACAAACGTTAATTTTCCAAATAATTTTGAAGTTACACATGCCATTTCTTGGGCTGGAATTTATGAATGGAATCAATTAAAGTTTGCTCTTGGAACCAAATGGCATACTGGAAGACCAATCACTACGCCAATTGCTTTTTCAGTAATAGAAACCGATCCAAATATTGTATATAATTCACCAAACAACAGCCAACTTGAAGACTATTTCCAAGTTAATTTTTCTGCTTCAAAAAATTGGAAAGTGAGCGAAAAAATCAAATTAGAGACTGCTGTTTCTGTTTTAAATCTATTGAATACCAAAAATAGTATTAATCGATTTTACAGAGTAAATTCAACAGACAATTCGGTAGAAAGTGTTGACACCTATTCGTTAGAAATGACACC
>DAOLYL010000127.1:0-1730 GCA_035425765.1 Flavobacterium sp.
TATCGTCAACCTAAAAAATTTGCTCTTGCTGCTGAAGCAAGTTTTCTTGGTGGAAGTATAACTGCCGATTTGGTTTCTAAAAATAAAAAATGGTCGAGTATCACTGGCGTTCGTTATCGAGACAATTCGCTTTTAGTAAATAGTCAAGAAACGCAAACTAACTTTCGACCTACATTTATGGATGTACAATCGATTGTGAATTTCATGCCAAATGACAAATGGAATTTTAGTTTTCTTGGTAATGCTTCTCGAAATGTTTACAACTATCAACCGTTAACACGTCAAACTAATTTTGGAACCATCGATGAACCAATTGCTTTGCAAATTTTTTATGAAGGACAAGAAAATGACAAATACGAAACCCTTTTTGGTGCTTTCAAAACGGTTTTTAATGCCGATGAAAATAATACCTATAAATTCATAAGTTCTGTTTATCATACCAAAGAGCAAGAGTATTTTGATATTTATGCTGCCTATTTTTTAGGTGAAGTTGACACAAATATTGGTTCAGACACTGTTGGTGAAGTTACATTTAGTCAAGGAGTTGGAACACAATTAAATCATGCTCGAAATGATTTGGATGCTTTATTTTTTAATGCTGAAATAAAAGGTGTTCATCAAATCAACAACAAAAAACATCAAATAGATTGGGGTTTTAAATACACTCGCGAAAACATTCGAGATAGAATTGTAGAATGGGAAGTAATCGATTCGGCAGGATTTTCAATCAATCCGCCAAACCTTGATTTTCAAGGAAATGATCAACCTTACAATCCTTATGTTGGTCCATTAGTTCCATATCAAAATGTTAGAGCAACCAATTTTATTGACATCAATAGACTTTCGGGTTATGCACAATGGAGTTTTAAAGACCAAATTGGCTCGACTGATTATTGGTTCAACTTTGGAGTTCGCGCACACAATTGGAAAGTAACAGGCGACAATATTTCATCGTCAAAAAATCAAACTACGTTTAGTCCAAGAGCACAATTAACTTTAAAACCAAATTGGGAGAAAGACATGATTTTCCGATTTGCCGTTGGATATTATCATCAACCACCTTTATATCGTGAGCTACGAGATTTAAATGGTGTGGTTAATCCAAATGTAAAAGCGCAACAATCGATACATTTTGTAGCAAGTAATGACTATAATTTCAAAATGAATAATCGACCGTTTAAATTAGTAACCGAACTTTACTATAAATCAATGGACGATGTTAATACTTATACACTTGAAAATGTTAGAATTCGTTATCGTGCCAATAATGATGCAACTGCTTATGCACAAGGTTTAGACATGCGTTTGAATGGTGAATTTGTACCAGGAACGGAATCGTGGTTAAGTTTTGGATACATGAAAACCGAAGAAAATCAAAACGGTAGAGGAAATATTGCTCGTCCAACCGATCAACGATTAAAATTTGGACTTTTATTCCAAGATTATATGCCAAATCTTCCGAGTATGAAATTATATATGAATTTGGTTTACAATACTGGTTTGCCTGGTGGTTCGCCATCTTATGCTGATGTTTATACCTATCAAAGTCGCTTGAGAGATTATCGTCGTGCTGATGTTGGTTTCTCATACGTATTAACAGAAAAAAATAGCGAACGACCAGATGGACATTGGCTAAAACGTTTTGAAGATTTATCGTTTGGCTTTGAGATTTTTAATATTTTCAATAATCAAAATGCGATTACCAACACTTGGGTTCGTGATGTTTATAC
>DAOLYL010000127.1:1830-6990 GCA_035425765.1 Flavobacterium sp.
TTTGTTATGAAAAACATTTTTTTCTTTCTGATAGTAAGTTTGGCTTTTGTTTCTTGTAAAAAAGAAGAACAAGAAAAACCAAAAGTGATTTATGAATCAAAGTCGCAAGCAAAACCTCAAGTTGATACTACAAAGGTTGTTGTTGCGGATTTACCAGTTCACATGGAAGGAACAAATATGTTGATTTTTCCTGTTGGTGATTTAAATTTCAATAAAAAAAACTCAAAATCATCATACAAATATGAAGGTGATGTTAGTTATACTATTTCAAATTATGGCGAATATGAAATTACTGGTTATTTAGATAATTTGAAATTTCAAGAAATTGGGAAAGACACTATTGTTTCATTAACAGATAAACCAGTTTTAATTCAATCGGCTACTTATTTAAAAAATCATGCTGATAAAACAAAACAACAACTATTGGTTTATATTTTACAAGATTTAGACACCAACAAGGACAACAAACTGGATGTTGATGACATTAAATCATTGTATGTTAGTTCAATTGATGGTAAAAACTTTACTAAATTAACTTCTGATTTTCAAGAACTTATTGATTGGAAATATATTGCCGTTAAAAATTCATTATACTTCAGAACCATAGAAGACACAAACAAAAATGGCGAATTTGACAAAGACGACAAAACTCATTATCATTTAGTCGATTTATTGTCTAAAGAATGGAAAGCGGTTGAATATAATCCTATTTGACAAAAAGACTTTTATCGATATATCCCATATTAATTAATGAGACAAAAATTATTATTCCAAGTAGTATTAATAAAATAAGGATAATAACAAAAATTACTCCTAGCAATAACATTCTAAGAATTATGCTTCCAACATCTTTGTTGTTATAATTATACAAATCAACAAACAACCAAACAGTCAATAAGTAAACCGGAAAACTTAATATAGAACTTACTACAAAAAAGTATTTAGAATCATTAAATAAATACAATATAGGAAAAGTTGCTATCCCAAATAGTAACCTTTGACCACTAGCAAAACAATTTATTATTATATTTTCAATATAATTAAATCCCCATTTTTTGAAAGCCAACCACGAACAAAATGAAACGATTGGAAGAAAGGTCAATTCAATTAAAGCATAATGTGTTGCTATCCAATCGAAAAATTTAACTGGATCAAATCCTATCTTTTTATTAGTTCCAGTGTTGGACATTTGCATCACTCTACCTAAATTCAAGTAGTGCGTCAACAATCCATTTAAACCTGCAAGTACAAAAACTAATAAAATAGGTTTGTAGTGTTGAACTCTTTTGCCGTTTATATAATCGCTTACCGTTTTTCCTGGTCGTGTAAATAATTGTTTTGCAGTATATAACAATCCTTTATTAATATGCAAAAACGTATATTGAATTTCTTCTTTAACAAAATGCCAATTCAAGCGAACTGTGTTCGTCTTTTGTCCACAATTTGAACAATAATTTCCTTTATATACGTGATTACAATTTTTACAAAGTTCTTGGTGCATGATTAGATAGTTTAGACAAATCTATTCAAAACTTTGCATAGAAACAAGTTTTGCATACATACCATTTTTTGCTAAAAGTTCGTCGTGATTACCTTGTTCAACGATTTCTCCTTTTTGCATTACCACTATAACATCTGCTTTTTGAATAGTAGAAAGTCGATGAGCAATAACTATTGAAGTTCTGTTTTGCATCATGTTTTCTAACGCAACTTGTACAAATTTTTCGCTTTCAGTATCCAATGCCGAAGTTGCTTCGTCCAAAATCATAATTGGTGGATTTTTCAAAACGGCACGCGCAATGGAAAGACGTTGTTTTTGTCCGCCAGAAAGTTTATTTCCGCTGTCTCCAACATTAGTTTCTATTCCATTTGGTAAATCTTTTACGAATTCATAGGCATTAGCAATTTTTAAAGCAGAAATAATTTCTTCATTTGTAGCGTCAGGTTTTCCTAATGCAATATTATTTTTTATGGAATCATTAAATAAAATAGAATCTTGTGTAACCAATCCCATTAAACTTCTTAATGAATTCAATGTCATATTCTTAACGTCAATTCCATCAATTTTTACTGTACCATCTTGAACATCATAAAAACGAGTTAACAAATTGGCAATTGTACTCTTACCACTACCCGATTGTCCAACTAAAGCTACTGTTTTTCCTTTGGGAACTACAAGTGAAAAGTTTTTCAAAACATTTTCATCTTCATATTTAAAATTGATATTTTCAATAGTGATTTTATCGTTAAAAGTTTCTTTTTCAACTGCATCTGGCTTATCCGTTATAGTATTTTCTTGTTCCATCAAAACAAAAATACGCTCAGCGGCAGCCAAACCTCCTTTTACTTGATAAGATGCTTTGGAAATAGCTTTTGCTGGTGTTAAAATAGTATATGCCAAAGCAATGTATGCCATAAAAGTTGTTGGTTTTAGTGATTGCTCAACAATAACCAATTGTGCACCATACCAAAGTAAAACCGCAATGGTTAAAATTCCCAAAAACTCACTTAAAGGAGAAGCCAAATTGTTTTTGTTACCAATACTATTTGATAATCTCTGAAGACGATTAAGAGATGTGTTGAATTTTGAAATAAAAATATTTTCAGAATTAAAACCTTTTACAACCTTCAATCCACTTAGCGTTTCATCTAAAATTGAAATTTGAATTCCGTTTTCTTCTTGCGCTCTTGTTGATTTTGATTTTAAATTTTTTCCAACTCTAGAAATTATAAATCCAGAAATTGGAATGAATAAAAACACGAATAACGTAAGTTTTGCACTAATTAGAAACATTGCAATTATAGAAAACAAAATGGTCAACGGTTCTCTAACTACGAGTTCTAAAACTTGAAAAAAAGCATTCTTAACTTCGTTAACATCGCCTAGCATACGCGACATTACATCGCCTTTTCTTTTTTCAGAATAGTATGAAATTGGTAAATTTATAATTACATTATATAATTTTTCACGCAAGTCTTTTAAAACGCCATTTCTCAATCTTGTAACATGGTAAGATGCAAAATAGTTGCTGATATTTTTCAAAAAAGCAGTCACAATTATTATTGAGATTACAAATAGTATTGCAAATTCAAAACCACTATTTGTAGTTAATTCAGTAACTTTATAATTCAGATAATTTTCTGCAAAAGATTTTAAATCGCCTATTCCTGTATAAACTGGAGCTGAAGTTACTTTATCGTTCAGCCCAAAAATCACATTTAAAGTTGGTATCATTGACACCATCAATAACGTTGAAAAAAAAGCATATAAAATGTTGAAAACAACATTTAGAATGATGTCTTTTTTATATTTTAGAGCGAAAGGAAATAGTTTTTTTAAATTTTCATCCATTAGATTAAATTCATTCCAGCGATTATATTTTTTATTTTTTCGTCTAATTCAGCTTCAACCGATTTAGCATTTTCTAATGAATCTAAAGTGGTATTTACACTAAAATAGAATTTAATTTTTGGCTCTGTTCCGCTTGGACGCGCGCAAATTTTTGAACCATCTTCAAGATAATAAATCAAAACATTCGATTGTGGTATGTTCAATTTTTCAATTTCATTAGAAAACATATTTCTTGAAGTCGAATTATCGTAATCTTCAATACAAACCACTCGTTGTCCATCAATTTCAGAAACTGGATTTTCGCGTAAATCAATCATCATCTGATTAATTGCTGCCAATCCGTCTATGCCTTTTTTGGTCAATGAAATTAAGTATTCTTTATAAAATCCGTGATCAACATATAAATTTAAAAGCTCTTGGTATAATGTACTTCCAGACGCTTTTGCTTGAGCAGCAATTTCGCAAACCAATAATGTTGCGCCAACAGCATCTTTATCGCGAACAGCATCGCCAACCATAAATCCGAAACTTTCTTCTCCGCCGCCAATAAATTTTTGACTAGGAAAATCTTTAATCATTTTGGCAATCCATTTGAATCCAGTTAATCCAACTTTACATTCAATTCCGTAAGCCGATGCTAATTCTTGCATCATTGGTGTTGAAACAATTGTTGACCCAATAAATTCGGTTCCGGTGATTTTTCCAGCGCGTTTCCATTGTTCCAATAAAAATGCGGTCATAATAACCATGGTTTGGTTTCCGTTTAGTAAAACCATTTTACCTTCGGTATTTCTTACTGCAACGCCAAGTCGGTCAGAATCTGGATCGGTTCCAATAACAATATCAGCATTTGTTTTTTCGGCTAATGCCAATGCCATCGTCAACGCTTCTGGTTCTTCAGGATTTGGAGATTTTACTGTTGGAAAATTTCCATTTGGTTCGGCTTGTTCTGCAACAATATTTACATCGGTATAACCTGCTTTTGCCAAAACACTCGGAATCGATTTAATTGAAGTTCCGTGTAACGATGTGTAAACTATTTTTAAATTTTCTTTAGCTAATGTTGGCGTATTGAAACTACAATTTTCAACTGTAGATTTTTCAAAAGCTGCATCAACTTCTGTATCAATATATTCTATTAAATTTTCGTTGGCTTCAAACTTAATTTCGTCATATTTCAATGCTTCAATTAGCTGAATAATTTCGCCATCTTGTGGAGGAACTAATTGTCCGCCATCTTGCCAATATACTTTGTATCCGTTGTACTCTGGCGGATTGTGAGATGCCGTTAACACAATTCCAGCATGACAATTTAAATGCTTTACAGCAAATGATAATTCTGGTGTAGTTCGCATATCACTAAACAAATACACGTGAACTCCATTTGCAGAAAAAACATCGGCAACTACTTTCGCCAAAGTGTTAGAATTATGACGACAATCATAAGCAATTGCCACTTTCAATTGTTCGCCAGGAAACGATTTTATCATGTAATCAGACAAACCTTGCGTGTTTTTTCCTAACGTATATTTGTTAATTCGGTTGGTTCCAACGCCCATAATTCCGCGCATTCCACCAGTTCCAAACTCCAAATTTTTATAAAAACTCTCTTCTAAATCTTTTGGAGAAGAAGTCATTATTTCTTTAATTTTCTCTTGTGTTTCTTGGTCAAAAACAGGAGTTAACCATTCATTTACTTTATCTAAAATTGATTTTTCGATATTCATTTTGAAATATTTTTTTATGAAAACAATTTATAAATTTACTTTTTCAGAAACTTTATATCGTTCTTCATTATTTTTTGTTCT
>DAOLYL010000128.1:0-4776 GCA_035425765.1 Flavobacterium sp.
TTATCAAATTTTCTTTTATAGCGCTTTAATGCTCTATCGATATTTTCTCCGTCTTTAATTGGTATAATTAACATAATATAGACACCTCCTCTCGTTAAGGGTGCAAAAGTAATAATAATTTTTAATTATGAATTGTAATTTGTTAATTATTTTTAGCCCAGATAGAAACGGTTATCCTTTTTTAATGAAATTATAGTTTTTCTTATAAAAAAAGAGCGACCAACGGAAGCTCCTTTTTTTATAATTAGAAAAACATAATTTTGCAAAAAAGATAATAGTGTATAGCTGGATTGGCTTCTAATCTTTCTTGTGTTTATTTTTTTACTGCTGGTTGATAATTTTGTTTATCGATTATCATTTTGGATAAAATTTCTTTTAGAATTTCGGATGTTCCTCCGCCGATTGGTCCAAGACGACTGTCTCTAAGCAATCTTGCTAATGGATAATCTTCCATATAGCCATAACCACCAAGCATTTGGAGGCAACTGTAAATGGTTTCATCGGCAACTTTTGTAGATTTGAGCTTCGCCATTGTGGCTTCTTTAACTACATATTCGCCTTGGTTTAATCGTGCAACGGCTGCATAATTAAATAATTTACAGTGCTCTACGTCGGTTGCATGTTCGACCATTGTATGTCTTAGTGCTTGAAACTTGTTGATAGTTGTTCCAAATGCCTCTCGTTCAGACATATATTGTATTGTATAATCTATAGCATATTCAGCTCTAGCGTGCGCATTGATTGCCATGATTAATCGTTCTAAAGCAAAATGTTGCATGATGTATGGAAATCCTTTTCCTTCTTCTCCCATTAAATTTTCGACAGGAATTTCTACATTGTCAAAGGAAATTTCGGCTGTATCTGAAGCGCGCCAACCTAATTTATCGAGTTTTGTTGCTGTTATTCCTTTCAAATTGGTATCCATCAGGAATATACTAATTCCTTTATTTCCCAATTCAGGTGATGTCTTTGCTGCAACTACGTAGTAATCAGCATAAACACCATTGGTTATAAATGTTTTGGAACCGTTGATTATGTATTTATCGCCATTTTTTACAGCGGTAGTTTTCATTCCAGCAACGTCGCTTCCTCCGAAAGGTTCAGTGATACATAATGCTCCAATTTTTTCGCCAGAAATACTAGTTGCTAAATAGTCATTTTTAATTCGTTCATCTCCTTCCGCATTTAAATGTGTCATTGCTAAATAAGCATGTGCCCACATTGCGGCTGCAAAACCAGAAGATTTAATTTTTTGAAGTTCTTCTAAAAAAATAACTGTGTAAAACAAATCTAAATTCAATCCACCATAAGCTTCAGGATAGGCAATCCCGAAAAAGCCCATTTCACCAAATTTTTTCCAAATAAAGCGTTCAATTGTTCCTGATTTTTCCCATTTTTCAATGTGTGGTACTACTTCTATTCGCAAAAAATCTTGTAAACTCTTTCTAAATAATTCGTGTTCTTCTGTAAAGTATGATGAATTCATATAAATAATGCTGATTTTTATTCTATTTTTTTAGAATTCCAAATATAAGGCAATTATTTTTATTTTTTCAACAGGAAATCCTTTAATTTTTGCTAAATCCTCAATTTTTATATCATTATTCATACTTCTATATGTAACTATTTCTTTAGCTAAAGCATATCTAAAATAAGGAAACTGAGATAACTCTTTAATAGTAGCTGAATTGATTTTAATCTTTTTTTGATTTGTTGTTTTTTTAACAAAAAAACTTTCATTCAATTTTATAATAACTTCAGGTGATAAACCCCAAACATCACTCATTTGTTCCATGCTGACAAAAGCTCCAAACTTTTCTTTTTGTTCCAAAATTCTTTTAGACAATCCTTCTCCTATTCCGTAAATTTTCATCAAATCTTCTTGTGAAGCATTGTTAATATCGAGAGAAATTTTCTTTTCGGTTTTTGAAAAATCTTTTTTCTCAAATGAATTGGAAAAATTCTTTTTGTTTTTAACCCAATCAGGAAATTTAAAATAAGGTGAAATCGCTTTCAACAAACTATCTGAAACTTTGGTTACAGCTTGAAATTCTTCGGCTGAATTTACAAATTTATTTTGCTTTCTAAATGCTAACAACCTATCAATTTCTGTTACTGACATTCCAAGTTTATATCCTTTAAAATCAGTTATAAAATTTGGATTAAAAGGATAAATTGTTGGTTTATAATTTGATTTTAAAATTTTTAAGCTATCAATTTCCTTTTGATACGATAACCATTGTACTTTTTCATCACCATTATTTTCTACTGATTTAAAGTTACTAAAAAAGTAAAATCCTTGGCAAATAAAAATCAATACAAATAAAACAATTATCCCAATTCGTTGACTTTTGGAATAACTCAATAAAGTTTGTTGAAAGGAATTTTTAGTATTCATAAGTCAAAAACAGATGTTCGTTTACCTCTGATTAAATCTTTTAGTCGTATCCAAAATGCCAATGTTAAATATACTCCAAACCACAAACCTGCCGTTACAAAAGTGATATAGATGAAAAATATCCTAACATTTGAAGCACGCATTCCAAGTTTATCTGCCAATCGCGATGAAACGTGAAATCCGTGTTTTTCGAAGAAATATTTTAATTGAATTACTGGTGACATTTTTATACTAATTAAAAAATAAAATTACTGTTTTAAAAGTTGCATTCCAATAGCGCATTGCAAACATTTACCATAATTACAATATTCGTTTTTCAGTTGTAAAAGTGATTGGGTTTCAAATGCGTTTTGAGATTTTATTCCAAAGATTGAAAACTTATCTACAATAGTATTCTTTTCAGGAGAAATGCTTTTTATTAATTCTAAAATCATTTCCGAAGCTTCTTTTCCTTGACTTTTTGCATACGCAAATTGAAATGGAATAATGGTATTTACAATCAACAAATCTATGAATGATTTTGAAAATGACTTCTTCTTTTTTGGACTTTCTTTATCAAACTGATAATGCGTTTCCCAATAATTTGAAACTGAATTATTAAAAATTAAATACATTTCCGTTAGATTTTTAGCGAAAATAATTTGTGAAAACAAATTCCGTTGCTGGTGATATAGCATAGCTAATTGAGCTAATCGAATGGTCGGGAAATTATCTGGTCGATGTTTAAAAAACTGAACTGGTTCAATGTTGGTTTTTTGAAATTGATGTTTTTGAAAAAGATAATCATATCGTTTTTTAAGTTCTTTTGCATAAACCTCTTCTGCTTCAAACGGAAGCAAATCGGCTTGACCAAAGAGTAATGCTTCGAGATTTTCTATTTCAAAACTTTCCTTTCTAATGACTGAAAACGGAATTGATTTTGCAATTTTCAAAAAAATTTCTCCATTAGTATTCAATCCGAAATTTTTGGCTAGCATTAAAAATAAAACTGCTTCCCAATCATTTTCAGTTTCTTGCAAAAGCTGCTGAATTGGAATTCCTTTCCGCTCTAATCGTTCAAAAAACAATCGTTCTTGCCAATTTTGAAAAGCAAAATCATCAATCGTTTTAATTTCATTTTCGCAATAAATCCATGATTTTTGGGTTTTAAGTTTCAAATAATTTTCTAAAACTTCTTTTATAACATATTTTTTGAGTTCCAATGTTGGAATTTCCGAATTGTCTTTCCTAAAAATTGGCGAATCGTTTTCCCATACGACATGCAGAATTACATTGTCATAATTCGTGTCTTTTTCATGATGATGCAAATACCAATCGGAAGATTTTACATGAATTTCAATATTTCCAGCCCATTTTTGTTCGTTTAAAATAATTTGTGCATTAAAAAAATCTGGTCCAGAAAGTTGCAAATATTGCCCCGAATTAATAATTGTTAGTGAATCTCCTGCGCAAGTTTTTAGGTTTGAAAAATCAAACTTCTTATATTGCCAGACATAATGGAGAAAATCTTCTTTCACAAATTATCAATAAAAAATCTAAAGTAAGAAATTTACTTTTATAAAACTAAATTACATGAAAAAATTTACACTAATAATTTCTATTTTTTTTTCATTATCAATTTATAGTCAAAATTATAAAATCACTTATTTGAAAAGCTCCAATGGAAATTTGATTGAAAATCAAGATGCAATTTGGATTTTTACTAATAATCAAAAAACGATTGTTACTTCCGAAAAAACGATTCTTAATAAAATTGATTTTCCTTTTGAGCAAACTTACATCGATAGAAATAATGCTTTTTTTCAGCAAATGACCAATTTGAATGAAAAAGAAATCGTTTCCACAAAAGACAGTACATCACTTCAAAAACAAAATTTTGAATTTCTATCGGAAACCAAAAAAATATTAGGTTACAACTGCAAAAAAGCAAAAACGATAATCAACTCCAACACGATTGAACTTTGGTACACCGAAGATTTACAGGTAAAAGCAGCACCAACAATTTTAGGACAAAATCTGGGATTAGTTCTCGAAATGGTTCGCAACGGAAACTTTATAATTGCTGCAACCAAAGTGGAAAAAATCAAAACATTTCCTGAAATTTCGCTTCCAAAAAAGAATGTTGATGTTCTAACGTATAAAGATTTGGTTTGGAAAAGTCGATTTACCACAATTGAAATTTTCAAAGAGCAAATCATCAACTTTTCAAGCGATTCTAAATCGAATGATAGTATTTTGAGATTTGCCAACGGAACAATTGCGGTTAGAAAAGTGAAATTTCCAGCGATAAAATCGGGCAGTCAAATTTTTGCTGATGTAACCGAACAATCTAACGGCGATGCTTATGACAGAACGGGTTCGTTTTTTATTATTCCAAC
>DAOLYL010000128.1:4876-6965 GCA_035425765.1 Flavobacterium sp.
TATCGAAATCAAAACAGATTATTCCGCTATTTTGCACCAATAATGTGATGGAAATGGCTGGACAAGAATATGGCACGATGTTCAACAACGAAAAAGGTCTTGAAGTAAATTTCACTCTCGATAAACCAATGAAAAATGCCAAACTACGTTATATTACCACTGGTCATGGCGGTTGGGAAAACGGCGATGAATTTGTTCCAAAGAAAAATTCGATTTATTTAAACGGAAAAGAAACTTTCAGCTTTACACCTTGGCGACAAGATTGTGGCTCGTATCGATTGTATAATCCAGCTTCGGGAAATTTTTCAAACGGATTGTCATCGTCAGATTATAGTCGCTCGAATTGGTGTCCAGGAATGGTTACGTTCCCGATTTATATTGATTTGGGCGATTTGGAAATTGGAACACATGCTATGCAAATCAAAATTCCTCAAGGTTTACCCGAAGGAACGAGTTTTAGTTCGTGGAATATTTCGGGTGTTTTGATTGGAGAATAAAAAAAAGTGTGAAACAAAATAATTGTTTCGCACTTTAACATAAAGTATATTTTCAAATTACATTTTATGCAATTCAGAAGCTTTAACTGTAATTACTTTTCCATCGCGCATAATGACAACCGATTGGTTTTTTTCGATTTTAGATTGAATCATTCGTTCCGAAGATAATTTTAAACCTTTTAGAACTTTTGAAATAAATTCTGAATGACTTTCTTTTTTCTTTTTCATCTTAACTAATTTTAGACTTTAATAAGTTCCAAGATTCATCTTTTTCTATAATTGTTTCTGAATTTACACCTTCAGCAATTAATTCAGGTGTTTCATCGGAGTTATCAAAAACTGCCCAATCATCACACAAAGGTATATAAATTTTGAATAAGTTTTCAATTCCGCGAGAATATCTTCTTTCTATCACATCAGACGGAATATTGTGTCCGCCTTCGGAAACACGAATTGCTACACGATTTATTGCCATTTCAATGGTTGGCAACCAAAAGAAAAGCAATTTTACTTTAAATCCGTTTGCTTTGGCTTGAATTAATTTTTGCTTGTATGTTTTGGTTGATAACGTTGTCTCAAAAGCAAAATTTTCGCTTGATTTCAACAAAGTTTCAATTCTTTCGAGCATAATTCTTCCGGCTTCAAAGGCAACTTTTTCGGGTTGAAAAGGTGACAAACCTTTGGCAATTTCATCGGCGTTGACAAACTCTTTACAATCTAAAATCTCAGGCAAAATGGTAAATGAAGCTGTTGTTTTTCCAGCTCCGTTACAACCTGCAATGATATAGATATTTTTTTCTTTCAAGTTTATTTTATCGAACCAATAATATCGTATTTTGTAATAATATGGTGTTTTCCGTTTCCTAAATCGACCAAAACAGCTTGATTGTCTTTGGTAAATAATTTAGAAACTTCTTCAATTGGTGTTCCCAATTTTACTATCGGATACGGTTTTCCCATTACTTCTTTGATTGGTTTTTCGGCTACATCTTTATCAGAAACATAACTTTGGAACAAATCAGATTCATCAACAGAACCAACAAAACCAGTGATGTCGATTACTGGAATTTGAGAAATTTTATATTTACGCATTCTTTCAATTGCGTGAGAAACCAGTTCTTCTGTACGAACAATTACTAAAGATTTATCAATATGATCTTTAATTACATCTTCGGCTTTGGTGATTTCTTCGTCTAGGAAACCTCTTTCGCGCATCCAATCGTCGTTGAACATTTTACCCACATAACGACTTCCGCTATCGTGAAAAAGAACTACAACAACATCTTCGGGTTTGAAATGTTCTTTTAATTGGTGTAAACCTTTGATGCATGAACCAGCAGAATTACCTACAAAAATTCCTTCTTCAAGTGCAATTTTACGAGTATAAACGGCTGCGTCTTTGTCGGTTACTTTTGTAAATCCGTCGATTAGTGAAAAGTCAACGTTTTTTGGAAGAATGTCTTCTCCAATTCCTTCGGTGATGTATGAATAGATTTCGTTTTCGTCAAAAATTCCGGTTTCGTGGTATTTTTTGAAAACCGAACCATACGTATCAATTCCCCAAATTTTGATGTTAGGATTTTTTTCTTTTA
>DAOLYL010000129.1:0-6934 GCA_035425765.1 Flavobacterium sp.
TTAACGGACGACCAACTAACTCACGTGCTTTGTCCACACGTTCTGCCATTGTTCCATACACTTTTTTAATCATTTCGATATCAAAAGCCATATATTTTTTAGGTTAAATTGTTTGCGATGCAAATTTACGAAAACGTTATTTTATTTTAAAAAAAACAGAAAAATATATCGTTTTATTAAAGATTATTACGAAAAACACAAAATACATACTTTAATAATGCTAAATATATAATTAAAATTACGAAAAATGATTTTAATTAAAATTTATCTCTTAAATTCCTCATTGGCTTTTCATAATACTTGTAATTTAAATATGATAAACTTATACTAATTATCAAGAAACATAAAGTGAAAAGATGATATTCATACAATTGAAAATTATCCGTTTTTATGAAGTGCTTCATCAATTGCATTACAATACTGTAATGTATCAAGTAAAAGGAATAAGAAATTAAACTCAAGATAATTATTACTCTCTTGAATCGTAATTTTGTGCTTTTCCATTGTGATAAAAAAGGTAAAAAAAATGACATTGTTATTGACGATATAGGCAAATAGAAGACATTCCAAAAAGTTGGATTTTTTTCAATAGAAACACCAAAATATCCTAAAACAATGTTTACTATAAATAAAAGAAAAAGAGCATAAAACACAAAATAATTTTTGTGTTTAATCATAAATTCTTTGCAGTTAATCATTAACCAACTAATCACAACTCCATAAAGAATTGCATCGATTCTATATATTACAACATTTTTCAAAGAGACATTCCATTGGTTTAATGAAATATTAGTTGTGGTTATATTGTAGAACCATTTGGTCAGTATAAATACTAATATAAGTGAAATTATTATCGTTAAAAAAGTATATTTTTTATTTTTGGGTTTGATGAAAACAGTAACTAGATATACTGAAAATGGTAAAATTAAATAGGTATATTCCTCAACAGACAGACTCCATGCTTCTGGATATATAGCAGGCATTTGAGATGCAAAATTTTGTATAAAAAATAAATATTTCCAAATATCTGCATAAGAATAACCAATAATAATAGCAACAATTACATTTAGAATTAAATATAAATAATAATTGGGCAGCGTTCTAAACCATCTTCTCTTTAAAAAATAAAGAACCTCTTTGAAGGTAAAATCATCTTGAATATAAAGTTTATAGAAAATAGTTCCTATCAAAAACCCACTTAAAACAAAAAACATTTCAACTCCAAGAAATCCAACTAAACGAAAAAAATAGGTGAAAACAGAGTCATTAGGTGGATATATCCATAGTGTATGAGAACTCATGACCAACATTAAAGCTGTTGCTCTCATTAAATCGAGGCCGAAAATTCTAGAGTTTTGTTGATTGGTTGACATTGTTTTTTCCTTTTTTTAAAAGTACTAAAATAATGCTAACTTCTAAAGTAACTTATCAATAATCATTTCCTCAGTGATTCCTTCGGCGTCGGCTTTGTAGTTTTTAATAATTCTGTGACGAAGAATTCCAGTGGCTACGGCTTTTACATCTTCAATATCCGGGGAAAATTTTCCTTTGAAAGCAGCATTTGCTTTGGCAGCTAATATTAAATTTTGTGATGCTCTTGGTCCTGCACCCCAATCTAAATAATTTTTCACATACTCATTAGAAAGCGGATTATTTGGGCGTGTTTTACTAACCAAAGTTACAGCATATTCAATAACATTATCAGCAACAGGAATACGACGTAGTAAGTGTTGGAAATCGATAATTTCTTGCGCTGTAAACAAAGGATTTATTGTTGGTTTTGCATCAGAAGTTGTACTTTTCACCACATCAACTTCTTCAGAAAATGATGGATAATCAAGTTTTATAGCAAACATAAAACGGTCTAATTGTGCTTCTGGTAAAGGATAGGTTCCTTCTTGCTCAATTGGATTTTGGGTTGCTAAAACAAAATAAGGCAATGATAATTTATAATGTTGACCAGCAATTGTAACCGCACGTTCTTGCATGGCTTCAAGTAAAGCAGCTTGGGTTTTTGGAGGTGTTCTGTTTATCTCGTCAGCAAGAATAATGTTGGAAAATATTGGTCCTTTAATAAACTTAAACTGTCTGTTTTCATCTAAAATTTCACTTCCTAAAATATCTGATGGCATCAAATCGGGTGTGAACTGAATTCTTTTAAAATCTAATCCTAATGCTTGAGCAATAGTATTAACCATCAATGTTTTTGCTAATCCTGGAACACCAACTAAAAGCGCATGTCCACCAGAAAAAATACTCAACAAGATTTGGTCAACAACAACATCTTGCCCAATAATGATTTTTGAAATTTCTTTTTTAAGTTCAATTCTTTTTTGAACCAAATTATTTATAGCTGTTACGTCGGACATTTTAGATTGTTAGATTATTAGGTTTTAGATTTTCTATATACTAAAACTCTAAGTTATATTATTTTATCCATTTATTCATGAAAGTGCAATCTCTATATTCGCCATTTATTTTGATGTAAGTTTCCTTAATTTTTTCATCAGTCCATTTGGCAATTTCTTTGATTTGTTTTTCTTTCAATGCTAAATCTTTTATCTTGATATAATCTTTTGAATAATCTGCTGTGTGCTCTTCAATTCTATTGGTAACAGTGATTATTTTATATTTTTTCCCAGTTCTTGGATCATCGTCAAGTATTACTGATGTGATAGCACCACTTTTTAAATTAGATACTTCGCTATATAAACTTGGATCCATTTTTGTTAACTCAAACTTAGTATCTTGTGTTTTTGGATTAATTAAAATTCCACCATTAGCACGAGTTTCTTTTTCGTCAGACATTGTTCTTGCTGCTTCTGCAAAAGTTATTTCACCATCTTCAATTCTTTTTTTGATAAGATTGATTTTTTCTTTGGCTTCTTTTAATGATTGTTCAGAAACTTTTGGCATCATCAAAATATGACGTAATTCAACTTCTTGTCCTTTAATTTTTTCAACCATAATGATATGAAAACCATATTCAGTTTCAAATGGCTCGGAAATTTCGCCTTCGTTTAAAGAGAATGCCACATCTTTGAATTCTTTAACGAATTGTGTTTTTCTATTAATTTTATAAAAACCACCACTTGCAGCCGAACCTCTATCATCAGAATAAATTACGGCTCTTGTTTTAAAACTTGAACCTGCTAAAACTTCTGCTTTTAGTTCTTTTAATCTTGCAATTACTCTTTGTTTTTCTTCATCAGATATTTTTGGAGCTACAACAATTTGTGCTACTTCCATTTCGGCACCAAAAAGCGGTAAATCATTTTGTGGAATTGACTTAAAGAAATTTCTAGTTTCTTCTGGTGTTATTTCAACAGCATCTACAATTTTGCGTTGCATTTCTGCTGTTAATTTATTGGTTTTGATGATATCAAAAAGTTCTGTTCTGAATTCGTCTTCAGTGTCTTTTTTGAAATATTGCAATACTTTTTCCATTGAACCTAATTGTTCGAGCATATAACTCATTTGCTCGGTCAATTTTTCTTTCACTTCTTCGTCTTTAACAACGATACTGTCTTGAATTGCTTGATGCGCATATAATTTATCTTCCAACAATTTACCTAACATTTGACAACGTGTAATGTCTTTAATAGAATTTCCTTGACTTGAAAGTTCTAAATAAGTTTTATCAATATCCGAATCGAGTATGGTATAATCTCCAACAGTAGCAATAATTCCATCCACTTTTTGCTTTTTTGGACTTGTGGTTTTGGCTACTGGTTTTTCAACATCTTTTATAATCTCTTGAGCATTTGTTGCAATTGTAGTGCAAAAAATAGCGGCAAAAACTATACTCAATCGGCTATTCATAAATTTCATAATCATTATTTTTAATGGCATCATCGGTAATTTCTTTTTCAAATTTTTTAATTAATTCTAATTTTCTTTTGTTTAGAATTATTTCATTTATTGTTGGCTTGATATATTCAAATGGTGACACTTGATTTTTATCAATAACATTGGTTACTTTTATTAAATACAAATCTTCTTTATCAAGCACTTGCATTTTTTTTCCTGACTGAATATATTCATCTCTATTATCTGGATTTATGATTGGCAATTTATTATAAACCTGATCCATTCCAACCCAAATACTATCATTAAATGCAAAACTTTTGAACTGTAAACTATAGGTTTCCCAAAACTTTTTATCTTTTTTGTTGTAGTTAAAAAATTTATCTCTGATGGTTGCCAGTTTCGGATTGTCTTTGGCAATGTTGATGTATCGCAATCGAACTAATGTTCCGTTTGTTTTAAAATTTTCTTTATTTTCTTTATAAAACTGTTTTGTTTCTTCGTTGGAAACTACAGTATCAACTGTTCTTTTTACAATTTCTTCGATATAAGCTTTTGTATATAAGTCAATTTTATATTGCTTAATTAACGAACTATATTCATTCTTCTTACTTTCGCTTAAATTCCTTTCGGCTGCATCAATTAGCAATTTTTGAGTTGCCCATCTATCAATAAAATTTTTAACTATCAGTATGCTATCCGCTTTTGGTGTTCCAGCAGGAACTAAATTTTGAATATCACTTTTATACAAATAGTTTTTCCCAACTCTAGCAATTGATTCCGCTTTTTTTTCTTGCTTGAATAACTCACAAGAACAAAAAGTTATAATCAAAAAACACAGAAGGATTTTTTTCATTTATTGTTTTAATTCTTTTTTGACTTTTTCAAAAACGTCTTTGTTAACCTTAACGTTAAACTCTTGTTTTAAATCATCAACCCATCTTTGCTCAAGATATTGTTGGTATTCGTTGGTTAATTTTCCTTTGCATTCCTCAAGAGTTTTAACACCTTCTGGCAATACTTTATCTACTTTAGTAACAAAATAATATTCACCTTCTTTTACCACTGGAGAAATTCCAACTTCAAATTTTGTCTCTTTTGGTAAACTATTGTTTCCTTCTTCATAAACATTAGAATTAATCATCACGTTTACAACTTCTTTTGTATTCAATTTATCTTTAATTTCCTGAGCCGAAGTTCCTTTTTTCAACATAGAAACAACTTTTTCAATCATTTCCTTTTTAGTTGAAGAAATGATAGTTGCTTCAATCCTTTTTTTCCACATATGATTGTATTTATGTGAACCATAGAAATTTTGCAATCCAACAGTATCAGTTTTTGAACGTTCCCAAATTTCTTTTTCCATCAAATCAAAAAGTAATAATCCATCACGATATTCGTCCATCACGTGAGCAAAATCCGCAAATTCATTTTCTAAATTTTCGTCATAGTAATTTTTCAACTGTTCATCTAAAAAAGCAGTATATGAATTGTCTAACATTCTAGCCAATGGTTTAACACTTGCACCTGTTTTTTGTTGTTTTTCAATGTATTCTAAAAATGCTTTACCTTCAATTTTTTTATTTTCAATAGTTAAAATTGGAGCTGTAAAATCTTTTGTATTGGCTGGTAAAGTCCATTTTCCATCATAAAAATCATTTGTTACTAATTTTGAAATAGCAGCAAACTGTTTATTGTCTTTTTTATGAGTATATTTTTTTCTTAGTTTTTCGTTTAACGAAGCTGTAATTTTTCTTGAACGATCGTCTTTACCGATTTTGCTTTCCAACTCTGGCTTCATTTCATCCAATGTTTTTACTGGATGTCTTTCAACAAGTTTTACGATATGCCAACCAAATTGTGATTGAAACGGTTGCGAAATATCGTTTGGGTTTTTAAGCGAAAAAGCAACATTTTCAAATTCTGTAGAACTCAATTGACCTGAACCAAATTTATTTAAAACACCACCTTTTGCAGACGATGATTTATCTTCTGAGAATTGTTTAGCAACTTCTTCAAACTTTTCACCTTGATTTATTTTTTTATATAAATCATTGATTGTGTTTTTAGCTTTGTCCTTATCTGTATCTTCAGGTTTTGGATTTAAAATCATGATGTGAGCAACGGTAACTTCACCTCTGTTTGGTCTAACCTCATTCACTTTTACAATATGATAACCAAATCGGGTTCTAATAATTTTAGAAACAGAACCAATTGGAGTTGAAAAAGCAGCATTTTCAAAAGCATAAACCATTCTAAAAGCAGTAAAATAACCTAAATCACCTTTATTTTCTTTTGCAGATGGATCTTCAGAAAGTTGGGAAGCCAATGTGTCAAAATCTTCACCTTTGGTAATTCTATCCTTAATGTCTTTAATTTTTTTGTATGCTTTTAAAGTATCTTCAGCAGTGGCATTTTCGTCAACAAGAATTAAAATATGAGAAGCTTTTACTTCTTTTTGTAAACGATTATAACTTTCTTCAATAAGTTCTTCAGTAATTTTTGTATCGTTAAAATAATTTTTAGCAAGTTGTGAACGATACGATTTTAGTTCATTTTTATAGGTTTCATTATTTTGTAAACCTAATTTATAAGCTTTATTTACTTTTAATTTATATCCAATAAATAATTCTAAATATTGGTCTAAATCTTTTTGAGATTCGTCTTTTACTAAATCCAAATTCTTTTTATAAACTCTTGAAAATTCTTCGGTGTAGTATGGTTTTTCATTGACAGTAAATAATACTTCTTTTGTGTTTTTTTGAGCAAAAAGCACGGTTGTCATTAAAAATAAAAATCCGAAAAGCAGTTGTTTCAATTTCATTTCCATTAAGTTGTTTCTATTAAAAATGGTTTTCATAAATTTTATTAAAATTATCTTTTTTGATAGGATGTCATTTTGTGCAATAACAATCAACAAAAGTAACAATTCAATTATATTAAACAAATCTCAAGGTTAGTATTAACAAAATTTTATTAACACAAAATGTATCACAATTAACCAATGATTTCTCTGAACTTTTCTAGATGAAGAAATAAGTCGTATTTTTGCAAACTATTTACAAAAAAATATGAGTTTTTTAAAAGAAATACAACGCAGAAGAACCTTTGGAATTATCTCGCATCC
>DAOLYL010000130.1:0-6927 GCA_035425765.1 Flavobacterium sp.
CGCTTTGCAACGCAAAATGCTCTCATTGCAACGCGAAATGCTCGCTTTGCAACGCAAAATGCTCTCATTGCAACGCGAAATGCTCGCTTTGCAACGCTGTTTTTTGAATAGAACTAGTTATTTGAAATTGTTCTCCATAAAGGTGTCAAAACTCGGTAGTGTTTGGTCTTCATAGATAGTGATGAACTGTCCAAATTGCATGTAGGCATAAACAAAAGGATCTTGCGTAGCTTGTTCGTAATTATTGGTGAAATAATCTTCTTTGGTTGTTCCTGCAGGAACAGGGTTGGGCAATTTGGCAAACATTTTTTTGGCTAGTTCGTAGCATTGCTTTAGTTCTTCTGTTTTGCCAATTTTTCTCCAATACAGCATCGCAATAACATTGGCTAGATGTTCGTTTTGATAGCTTACTTTACTGTTAGTAGAGTCGTAGGTTTCTTGATAAGCATGACCATATTCGTGAATTAAATAAAAGCCGTTAAAGAACAAACCAAACATTCTTTTGCCTTCTTCTTCGCTGCCAGCTACTTCTTTTGTAAAGGCTTTTAACTCAGGAAGTACTTGGCTCCAAAGCGGAATGTTTACTTTGTTTTGTCCGTCATAAAAGATTAAATAGGGCGTTGTATTTAAAATAGTGGTAGTGGTGAACTTGTCGTCTTTCTTGAATTTGTACACGTCTTTTTTGAAATTGTCAGATAGTATTGTGGCATCTTTTACTAGAGCAACGGAGTCTTGGTAAACGGTGAACCAATTGTTTTGCGCTTGAGCAACAAGACACGAAAACGTAACGATAAAAACTAGAATTATTTTTTTCATAATGATACTTTTAAAAATGCAACCACATCAAACTAACTTGATGTGGTTGCGAATAAACTACTTACTAAACTACTACTTTTTTATGAATTTTAGAACTTTGCTATTTGTGTTGGATGTTATTTTGACAAAATACAGGCCACTTAGGAGTGTTTCAAGGTTATTAACTGTGATGGTATTTTGTGCGGTATAATCAGGATTAGAAATGGTATACACTTCTTTTCCAAAAATGTCAATTAGTCTAATTGTAACTTGTTCGTTTATTTCATTTTCAAATTGAAGATGAAAACTATTTGAAACAGGGTTTGGAGATAGTATTACGGTTTCATTTTTCATTTCAAATGATGGTGTATTCAAAGAAACATCCATTATTCGGGTATAAAATCCAGCATTGTTGCTTTCGCCAACGAGTATGATTTTACCATCATTTTGCTTCACCATGTCATGAATGATGTCATCGCCAGCAGTCAAATCATAAAAAGCATGTACAGTTCCTGATTTGAAATTGAATGAAGTATCCACATTTCCAACGGAGTTGAAGCGTTGTAAATAGAGTCCTTTATTGTTAGTTGCTGTTGAAAATCCACCTAGATAGAAGGTTTCATCAGCATTTGCTAAAATTTTGTAAGCGCTTCCATCTACATTAAATAGGGAAGTTTCTGTTGTATGTGTTAAATCGTTCATTCCAAGCCAATCGGCACCAGTTGAAGTATAACCACGAAATGTTGGGATGTTTTTTCCGTTCCATAAGGAAGCTTTGCTGCCAGTTCCACACAGATAGATATTGTCAGCTTCCGTAATGTAAAGGGAATACACTTCTGATAAATCGGTTAAAGAGAAATAGTTGTTTTGTGTATTTACTTCGAAATAAAAATTGTTGTAACCATTTGCTCCAAAAGTAGTATCAAGTGTTCCGTTTGTGTTTAGTCTTGCTACAATACCTTGAGAACCTGGCGATACTCTGTGTCCGGCAACAATTATTTTTCCTGAGGATTGCACACCAATGGCTCTTGCTTGGCAGTCACTTCCAAAAGTAAGTTTGACATAGCCAGTATTGTTGAAAGTGGTATCAAAAGAATAATCCGTATTCAAACGAATAATAATCATTCTACCAATAGAGAAAATACATCTTCCTGCTAGGAGTATTTTTCCATCGGATTGAGTAGTAGCCGCAAAAATATCGAAATCAATTTCGCCAATGTCAGAAGGGATAATGGTTGTTTTTAAAACACTTGGATTGGTGATTTGTCTTATTTCAATTCCTTTCAAGTTTATTCCATCACCAATTAAATTGGAAACATAATCGTCACCTATGATAGGAAGTGGAAAGTTTTTGTTGAGATTTAAACCGCCGTTTGACGATTCGTTATACCATTGATACTCTATACTACCATTTTCATCAATGCCTGTAGAACCTCCATAAGCATAGTTTTGTCCTTCATAATTCCAATTGGTAGTCATGTAGAAAGCATTGGTAGTTGGATTTATTTTTACACCTCGATTGGCTGTTTTTAAATTAGGATTAAGGCTTGTATTGTTCTTTATACCATAGCTTGATTCTACAAAGAAAGTTCCTGTTGGCGTTTGTATACAATCATTGCAACCAGGTGTTCCATCACATTCTTCGCCTGGTTCCACAATGCCGTTTCCACAAATTGAAACTATTGATGAGGTTGAAGTGTTTTGAGCAATCAGAAGATTACTGGTAGAGAGCAACAAAAAGAGTAGTGTTTTTTTCATAATAGATAGATTTTTAATACTGCAAATATTCTTGATAAACAGGAATTAAAAAACCACTAATAGACCAACGACATTTTAAATAGACGGAAGTAATAAAATGTAGTAATTGTGTTGAATAAAACTCGTTTTGGGAATTTATTTTACTGTTTGTAAATGAAACAAAAGATAGGAGTACCGGAGTTTTTTAGTTTTTAAATATAATTTTGGCATGATTATCAGTAATTGATACTTCGATAGTTTCTGATATTGTTATTTCTTTTTTGGGTAAAGAATCGGTAAGATTAATTTCTATATTTTTTAATTGGGTAAACTTTGATTTTTTGTTCAATTTGTAATAGATGATAAAATCGTTGCAGGCTACAAAATTCGGATTAAATTTGAATTTATAGTTTTTTGCAATTTCTTTTAAATACTTTTTACCATCTGAGTTTACTTCTAGCGAAATAGATTTTATGGATTTGAATTTTCTTGGATACTTATGATCTCCATAAACAATTTTGTTAAAATCGGATGGTGAAATTGTTTTTTTCATTTCTTCATCTGTAAAACCAAGCCTTTTAAGTTCATCAGCGCTGTATTCAAGAATAGAAAATTCCAAATTGGTTTTATTTTCTTTTAATTGCAGCGCATCATACCACAAATAATTTTTGCCATCTGATTCTAGATATACTTTTTCAATTTCAACATTAGAATTTATATCTCTTATACTATCCAATACACCTATTTTTCTCGATTTGAATTCAATGCCTATATCATTCAAATGATCTCCGAATTTATTGTTTTTTGAAGGTTGTAAAAATTCTAGTGTTGCAAATTCGCCCATAAAATATTTTCCAGAATACTCGTCTGTTACTGTTTTAGTGGTATTTTCTTGGCAAAAAAACAGGGTGTCTTTTACAAATGAATTGTCGAATAAAGTTTCAAAGTCTTTCTCCTTAATACATACAAAAATGGTGTTACAATCCATTTTGTATTGCGAATACAAATTGGAATAAGTACACAAAATTGTGAAATAACATAGAATTTTTATTTTTGAAATTTTCATAAAAATTAATTTTTTATAAAGATAGAAGGTTTTTAAGATTGTAAAAATTGTCAATAGACTAACAACATTTTAAATAGATAGATAGCAGATCTTTTTTATTATTATATATTTGATAAACTTTTATATGCTAAATGATTCCTTTTACTTGTATCATTATTGACGACGACGAGATAGACAGATTAACGGTGGTTTCTTATGCCAAAAGATTTTCAAATCTGAATATTGTTGGTGTTTTTGAAAATGCTGAAGACGCTTTTCCGTTATTAGAAAAAGAGAAAGTGGATATCTTGTTTTTAGATATTGATATGCCAAAACTTAATGGATTGGATTTTCGTAAAAAAGTTATGGAAATTCCGGTTTGTATTTATATCACGGCACATCCTGAGCATGCAGTAGAAAGTTTTGAATTGGATACTTTAGACTTCATTGTAAAACCAATAAAAATGGAGCGTTTTACTCAAACTATGAGTAGGATAGCCGATTATATGGAGTTGAAACACAAAGCACAATTGTTTGAAGCCACCATTGGAGGCGATGTGATTTACATCAAAGAAGGTCATACGGAAACTAAGGTGAAATTGCACGATATAGTATATCTTGAAGCGTTGAAGGATTACACTAAAATCGTGACTTCAACTAAAAGACATTGTGTTTTGACTAGTATTGGTAATTTATTGAAAGAACCCCATTTTCAATCATTCGTTAGAATTCACAGAAGCTTTGCAGTTCAAAAGCAATTTATTGATAAAAAAATGACCAATGAACTTTTACTTAATAACGGAATGCTAATTCCTATTGGTAGAAGTTACAAAGAGAATTTGAGTTTATGAGAAGTGTTTTTTTTATAGTATTTATTTGTATTAACATCTCGATATATGCTCAAAAAAAGCAAGGACAGGAATTGATTGACTCGCTTCAAATTGAATTATCTAAAAAAGAAGGATTTCAAAAAGCTGACCTATACAATGATTTGTTTAATATTTATATAAAAAAAGAGATTTCCGAAGCCGAGAAAATGGCTTTGCAACAATTGGATCTTTCCAATAAAATACAATATAAAGATGGAATAGCTCTTGCAAAAAGAAATCTAGGTATTATTAGCGCTACTAAAAGCGATTTTGATACAGCAATTCAAAATTATAATTCTGCTTTATCTTCAACTAACAATCAAAAAATTAAAGGTCAAATCTTAGGTAGTCTAGGAAAAGTATATTTTTTAAAAAGTGATTATCCGACGTCCTTAGATTATTTTAATAAATCGTTGTCTATTTTTGAAAATATTCAAGAATTTGCTCTTCAAAAAAGTGTTTTACAAAGTATAAGCTCATTATACATTGCCATTGGAAATAATGATAAAGCCAAAGAATATATCGCAAAAGCAAAACAAATCACTAATCAACCACCACCAAGTACAAAAAATGAAATAAGTCATGATGTTAACAAGGATAACAATATTATCCAAAAGCTTAACATTCATAAAGTGGAACAAACTAAATTAGTATCAAATACCAATGAAACTTTCAACAAAAAGCAAATAGATGAATTTGTCGCAAACAAAAACCCTTCTGAGAAATCTAATTTATTAAAAGAAAAAGCTAGTGTTTTCATTAAGTTAAAACAATTTGAAGCTGCTAATTATTGCTTACTTTCTTCTTTACAAATTGAAGAAAAAAGAAAAAACACTATGAATATTGCTTTAGTTCACTCGTTGTTAGGCGATTCTTTTTATGAAAATGCTAAAATATCTAAAGGCAATTCTATTTTATTAGAATCCGCTTTAAAACAATATACTATTGCTTTAAAACTATACACTAGTATTAAAAGCAATATCGAAATCTCAGAAAATTATAAGAAAAAAGCAACTATAGAAAAGCTTTTGGGTAACTATCAGGATGCAATAGAAAGTAATACACTTTATGTAAAATTTAGAGACTCTATATTTAATGATACCACTAAATTTTCAATAAAACATGTTGAAGATTTAAGAGAAATCGAACTTAGAGATAAGGAATTAAAAATTAAACAATTAGAATTAGCCTCAAAAGAAAAGCAGCAATGGATTTATATTTTAGGAATTGGATTTTTAGCTGTAATTGGAGGATTGTTATTTTATCAAAGTAGCAATCAGAAAAAAACCAATCGAAAACTACAACTTTTAAACACCGAGCTCGATCAAGCCAACAAAACTAAAACCCGTTTTTTTAGTATTTTGAATCACGATTTAAGAAGTCCA
Source organism: Flavobacterium sp. (assembly GCA_035425765.1). Lineage (GTDB taxonomy): Bacteria > Bacteroidota > Bacteroidia > Flavobacteriales > Flavobacteriaceae > Flavobacterium. The sequence goes on from DAOLYL010000130.1 coordinate 5,832, forward strand.
GTGGCCAACCTTATTCATTTTCTTCATTTGCAAAAAGACAGTCCAGAGTTGTTAGATGAAGAAACCAAAAATAGAATGCAAACCAAAACCATTTCAGGTGCCGAAAACTTACTTTCATCAATGGAAGATATTTTGTTATGGAGTAAAGGACAGATGGAAAATTTTAAACCACAACCCAAAGAAGTTTCAGTAAATCAATTATTTGAAGATACTAAAAAAGTGTTTTCTGGCTACCACACAATCCAATTTGAATATCAAAATCCAGATGATATTAGTGTTTTTACAGATGAAAATTATCTTAAAACTATTGTTAGAAATTTGACCAGTAATGCTATTAATGTTTTTTCTACAACACCAAATCCAACTATAATTTGGAAAGCATGGAAAGAAAATAATGTTTCTTATTTATCTGTAACCGATAATGGTCCAGGCGCAAGCAAAGACCAGTTTAAAGCTTTGTATGATGATAAAGAAGTAGTTGGAATAAAGTCAGGTTTAGGACTTCATTTAATTAGAGATTTGGCAAAAGCAATTAATTGTACTATTGAAGTAAAATCTACTTTAAATGAAGGTACAACGTTTGTATTAAAAGTATAATTTATTATAACTTTTGTTCTATTCTAAATCCGATAGCTCAGATTATCAATCCGTACCCGCAAAACATTCTAAAAGTCTAACCATCCACGTGAAAAACAGTTGTGTTCGCGTAGGTTAAAGATGTCTCAAACACGTAAATCGACTGCATTCCGGTATGTGACGATTAGCTTCGCGCTTGTTGAAGCTCGCATTGCATCAATGATATTTAGCATTGCAACATGATTTTTTTCGATTGCAACGTGATTTTTTTGCTTTGCAACATGATTTTTTCCGATTGCAACGATGTTTTTTTGCTTTGCAACGATGTTTTTTCGCTTTGCAACGTGATTATTTATCATTGCAACACGATTTTTTTCAATTGCAACGTTGTTTTTTTGCTTTGCAACGATGTTTTTTTGCTTTGCAACGTGATTATTTAGCATTGCAACACGATTTTTTTCGATTGCAACGTTGTTTTTTGCCATTGCAACGTTGTTTTTTTGCTTCGCAACGATGTTTT
>DAOLYL010000131.1:0-4414 GCA_035425765.1 Flavobacterium sp.
CACGTTTTAGAAAACGGAACCCAAAAAGGCGATAGAACAGGAACAGGAACCAAAAGTGTTTTTGGCTATCAAATGCGTTTTGATTTAGCTGAAGGTTTTCCAATGGTAACCACCAAAAAACTACATTTAAAATCAATTATTTATGAACTATTATGGTTTTTAAATGGCGACACAAACATTGGTTATTTAAAAGAAAATGGCGTTAAAATTTGGGACGAATGGGCTGATGAAAATGGCGATTTAGGCCCAGTTTATGGTCATCAATGGCGTAATTGGAACAGCGAAGAAATCGACCAAATCACCGAATTAATCGAAACTCTAAAAAACAATCCAAATAGCCGAAGAATGTTAGTTTCCGCATGGAATCCATCTGTTCTTCCTGATACTTCAAAATCATTTTCAGAAAATGTTGCTAATGGAAAAGCAGCTTTGCCTCCATGTCACGCTTTCTTTCAATTTTATGTAGCCGACGGAAAATTATCGTGTCAGTTATACCAACGAAGTGCTGATATTTTTCTTGGCGTTCCGTTTAACATTGCTTCTTATGCTTTGTTCACTATGATGATTGCTCAGGTTTGTGATTTACAAGTTGGTGAATTTATTCACACTTTTGGCGATGCTCATATTTACAATAACCATTTTGAACAAGTGGAATTGCAACTGTCACGTGAACCAAGACCATTGCCAAAAATGATTTTAAATCCTGAAGTAAAAAACATTTTTGATTTCAAATTTGAAGATTTTACCTTAGTTGATTACAATCCACATCCACATATAAAAGGCGCAGTCGCTATATAATTATTTTGAAAAAAATACTTCTTATATTTCTGCTAGTTATTGTGTTTTTTAGCTTTTCAAAAGTCTTAAGTCCTTCTGCTCCAATAAATCCAGTAGATAAAATGCAAGATTTTGTGATTAGTATATCAAAATATGCTAGAAAAAGTAATCCGAACTTTATTATTATTCCTCAAAATGGTGAAGAATTGGCATTCACTAAAGCTGATGTTAGCAAGAAAATAAATGCTAATTATCTCAAAGCAATAGATGGATTTGGTATAGAAGAATTATTTTATAACGAAACCTATAAACCCAATGAGTATCGAATTGAAAATCTTCGGAAGCTCAAAAATCAAAAGCCAGTTTTTGTTTCGGAATATGTAACCGATGACAAATTAATTCCTGAAACTATTGAGAAAAATTCAGCAGAAGGATTTATAAGTTTTGCAAGGAATAAAGACAATTATCACTATTCAATTATTCCTTCAAAAATAAATAATGAAAATCAAGATAACATTGAAAAGCTTAATCAAGCAAAAAACTTTCTATATCTAATCAATAATAGTAATTATAGTTCAAAAAAGGAATTTTTGACTGCAATTGCAAACACTAATTACGATGTAGTTTTTATTGATTTGTTTTTCAACAAAGCGCCATTTTCCAGCGAAGAGATTAAAAGTATTCAAACAAAAGCCAATGGTTCAAAGCGTTTGATTATTGCTTATATGAATATTGGAGCTGCAGAAAAATATCGCTATTACTGGCGAAAACATTGGACAATTAATGATCCTTCATGGCTGAAAAAGAAATATGATGGTTATGAAAATGAAGTTTGGGTTGAATATTGGAATGAAGAATGGCAAGACATTATTTATGGAAATGATGACTCATACACAAGAAAAGTTATTGATGCTGGTTTTGATGGTGTTTATTTAGACAATGTTGAAGCGTATTACTTCTTAACAAACGATTAATTATTAAAAGTAAAAAATCCGTTGTAATTAATTACAACGGATTTTTCAAACTAAAAACCAATAAAACTAAACAGTAACCACACTGTTTTCTGCTCCAGCAAAATCGTTATAAACATAACCATCAGCTTCTGGATCGTTGATATAAGAACCATCAACTACATACTTAAATTCATAAGTAGCATCTGTTGGAACTTCGAAAAGACCTTTAAATGTTCCGTTTTTTAATTTTGATAATTCACCCGCAGTTGGGTTCCAATTATTGAAATCACCAATAACCGCAGCTGTATTTGCTTCTTTTGCCTCGATTGAAAATGTAACTTTACAAACAGGTTTTGTTTTTATAAATTGTTTCTTGATAGCCATAACTAATTCATTTATAGATTAATGAAGCAAAGTAAAGCATTAGTTTAATAACTTTTACACTACAAATCATTTTTAGGATTTTGACAAAAAGTAGGCACATTTTTGATGAGATTACTAATTTTAATGCCTATTTATTTCTAAACTCTAAATAAGAAAACGTTTTCTTACTACATTATCTCAAAATCTAATTTCGCTATTTTAAAAATAAATTCTACCTTTAATGCTCAATTTTAGTCACATGGAAAGAGATCAGCACGAAATTTATGAGTATGCAAGAAATAGAATCAAACAAAAGAAACGTTTATACTTTCATTTTATAACATTCTTTTTGGGAAGTTTATTCTTTTACATTGCTAATATTTGGCTGTCATTTTATCCAGAAATAAAATGGTGGATTTGGGCAGTTACTATTTGGGCATTCCTATTTATTCTTCACTTTATAAAAGTATTTATAACCGATAGTTTTATGAATAAAAACTGGGAAAGAGAGCAAATTGACAAACTGATGTTGAAACAAAACAAAAAAATTGAGCAATTAAAAAACAATATTGATAACACAAAACCAACTATTTAATGATAATTCTAATTGCTGCCATTAGCAAAAACAACGAAATTGGAAAAAGCAATCAGTTGCTGTGGCATTTGCCAGATGATTTTAAAAGATTCAAAACCTTAACAACTGGTCATTACATAATTATGGGAAGAAAAACTTTTGAAAGTTTTCCAAAACCATTACCAAATAGGACGCATATTATAATTACACGACAAAAAAACTATGCAGTAGAAAATTGTATCGTTGTTCCTAGCTTAGAGGAAGCTCTAAAAGTATGTCCAAAAAATGAAGATATTTATATTATTGGCGGTGGCGAAATCTACAAACAATCGATTGATTTTGCTGACAAATTAGAAATTACACTTGTCGACAACGATTTTGAAGCCGATACTTTTTTTCCTGAAATAGATAAAAATAAATGGAAACTTGACTTCGAAGAGTTTCATCCAAAAGACGAAAAACATCTTTATGATTTTACGTTTCTTACTTATACACTAAGGAAATAATAAATTATATTTGTCAAAAAAAAAGAATGTCTAAAACGGTTTTACCATACAAAAATTCTTCGCTAGGAAAAAAAGAACAAGTCACCCAAATGTTTGACAACATTTCTGGTAGTTATGATGACCTCAACCGAGTTATTTCTCTAGGAATTGATGTCAAATGGCGAAAAAAAGTTATTGAAATTGTTGCCAAAAACAATCCTGAAACCATCTTGGATATTGCAACAGGAACAGGCGATTTGGCTATCATGATGACAAAAACATCCGCGAAAAAAATTGTTGGTTTAGACCTTTCAGCAGGAATGCTTGACATTGGTAAACAAAAAATTGCCGCAAAAAATTTATCTGATAAAATAGAAATGATTCAAGCGGATAGTGAAAACATTCCTTATCCAGACAATCATTTTGATGCCATAACCGTTTCTTTTGGTATTCGAAATTTTGAAACTCTTGAAAAAGGTTTAGCAGAAATCTATCGTGTTTTAAAACCAAATGGAACTTTTGTAATTTTAGAAACATCCGTTCCAACTAAATTTCCTTTCAAACAAGGTTATGCATTTTATACTAAATTAATTCTTCCTTTGATTGGAAAAATGTTTTCTAAAGATAAGAATGCTTATGGTTATCTTTCAACTTCGGCGGCCAATTTTCCATTTGGCGAAACGTTAAACAATATTTTACGTAAAATTTCGTTTATAGATTGTGTAGCATTGCCTCAAACGTTTGGAGTGGCAACAATTTATACCGCTACAAAAAAATAATTGAAGTTTTGTTGACATGAGAAAAGTCTTTTTTATAGTTTTTATATCTCTTAGTTTCCAGTTGAATGCTCAATTTGGCAAAAGTCTTTTTTCTAAAGATCCAATCGTCAATTTAGAAAACTTTGACAGACAACGTGTGCATTGGGGTTATTTTTTAGGTTTCAATAGTTATGATTTTAAAATGGATTATAAAGATCCAGACAAAAGTATTGACGTGAAAGGACAAACTGGCTTTAATGTTGGTTTGGTTGGAAATCTACGTTTGCATGAATATATCGATTTGCGTTTTGAACCTGGTTTATATTATGCTGGACGAACATTAACTTATTCTGGTTTTTCTAACGATAGAGATGCAATTAGAGAAGTAAAAGCTACGTACATTCATTTTCCTTTGTTGCTTAAATTTTCTTCTTTACGAACAGGAAATGTTAGACCATATCTTGTTGGCGGTGTTTCTACAACTTTAAATCTTTCTAGTAATTC
>DAOLYL010000131.1:4514-6910 GCA_035425765.1 Flavobacterium sp.
GTTTTTTGTAGATTGCCAAAACGCGGAATTGCAATTCGGTTCTTGACTAATTTTTCAATGGATTTTGAAATTCCATTGGCTTCATTTCCTAAAATTATGATTCCTTCTTTGGGCAATTTTTCTTCATAAATGTTTAAACCATCCATAAAAGTTCCAAAAACGGGCAAAGTAGTTTCACTGATAAATTTTTCTAAATCCAAATAATTAAGTTTCACTCGAGCTATTGAACCCATTGTTGCTTGAACTACTTTAGGGTTGTATAAATCTACCGTTTCTTTTGAACAAACAATTTGCTCAATCCCAAACCAATCACACAGTCGAATTATGGTTCCTAAATTTCCTGGATCACGAATATCATCAAGCGCAACGAGTAATCCAGCATTTATTAGCTGTTCTTGCTTCGGAATTTGAAAAACAGCCAAACAACTACTAGGCGTTGATAAGGCAGTTATTTTTTTCATTTCAACTTCAGAGACTACTGATTTGTTAGTAATTGAAAAAGAACTAAAACTTTCTTCGGTTGCATACAAATGTTCTAGCACAAAATTTGATTGTAGTAATTCTTGAATTACCTTTACACCTTCAGCTAAGAAAAGTTGATTCGCTAATCGATTTTTTTTCAGGTGAAGACCAGTTATCAACTTTATTTGGTTTTTACTAACCATAAATAGTGTATTTTTGAATTTATATATGTCGCAATCTTTGAAACCTAATTCTACAAAAATATTATTATTTATTCTATTTGGCTTACTTCTTTTTAGTTGTAATACAACAAAAAGAGTTCCCAATGGAAAAAAGCTACTTTTAGACAATAAAATAGTGGTTGATGGCAATAAAGAAAAGAGTGAAGAAGTAGTAAATCAATTATATCAAAAACAAAACACTGCTATTCTTGGCTATCGTCTTCGGTTGAATATTTACAATCTTGCCAAACAAAAAACAGATTCAATTTATAAGGCAAAATTCATTAACAACCCCAAAAAATATGCTCGAAAATCAAAATGGTTGTCGCGCAAGCAAGTAAAACGACTTGGTCAATCTTTTTGGTATTCTGGCATTCATAATTTCCTCAGAAAAACAGGTGAACCACCAGTAATTCTTGATACTGTAAGCACAAAAAAATCTATAAAACGATTGAAGTCTTACTATTTTAACAATGGTTATTTTGATGTAAATGCCACCTTTAAAATAGATTCTGTTGCGGCAAAAAAAGCAAAAATCAATTATTCGATTACCAAAGGAAAACCTTCTATTTTAGACTCAATAAAATCAAAAATAACCAGCAGACCGCTTGATTCGATTTATCAATTAAGAAAAAATAATTCGTTCATAAAACCAGGCGATCAATTCAATACCAAATCTTTTGATGAAGAAAGAAAGAGAATTACATCCGATTTTAGAGATAACGGTGCTTTTTACTTTCAACAAAATTATGTGAACTTCAATTTAGACACACTTCAAAGAAAGCAAAGTCCAAAAGTTACTTTAAACATTGGTGATCAAACCATTCGAACGGAAGATAGTCTTCAAAAAGCATCTTTTAAACTTTATAAAATTAATAAAGTAAATGTTTATACTGACCATTCTAATAACAGTAACAAAATTACAGTAAATGACAGTGTCACTTATAAAGACTTCACTATTTATAGCGAAAACAAATTAAAATACAGACCAAAAGCATTGACAAATGGAATATTTGTAAACAAAGGAAATTATTTTTCGGATACAAAAAACGTTTTGACTTCTAGGTATTTGAGTAATTTGAAGGTTTTCAATTATCCATTAATTCAATATGAAGAAGATAAAAATGATCCAGAAGGTTTGATTGCCAATATATTTTTAACTCCAAAACAGAAATATACTTTTGGTTTTTCAACCGATTTTACTCACTCTAACATTCAAGAATTTGGTATTTCTGGAAACACTTTTTTAACTATTCGAAATGTATTTAATGGAGCCGAAACCTTTGATATTGGTTTTAGAGGAAATATTGGTTCTTCAAAAGATTTAGCCAATGCTAACGATAGTTTTTTCAACATCTCTGAAGTTGGGGTTGATGCTCGATTGAATTTTCCACGATTATTGCTTCCTTTTAATACGGATAGAATCATTCCAAAAACCATGATTCCTTATACCACTTTTAGTGTTGGTTATGCCAAACAACGAAATGTAGGTTTAGATAAACAAAATTTTACAAGTTCACTTTCCTATAATTGGACACCAAAAAGAAACACAACTTTCAAATTAGATTTAATCAATATTCAATTTGTAAAAAACCTAAATCCATCAAATTATTTCAACATTTACAAATCATCTTATCGTGCTTTAAATGATATTGCTGAAAACTATTCTGTAAACCCAGAGTATTTAGTAGATACTGACGGCGATTTAATTGG
>DAOLYL010000132.1:0-3824 GCA_035425765.1 Flavobacterium sp.
GGCGGTTGTTGCGGCACTACACCAGAACACATCAAAGCAATCGCAGAAGTCGCAGCACAATTCAAACCAAGAAAAATTCAAACACAGATTTCACAAATTATCACAAATTAAATCTGTGTTAATTTGTGAAATCTGTGTTCATATAAAGATATGTCAAGAACAAACAAAATAAATTTACAACTATCAGGTTTAGAACCGCTTTTCGTTACTGAAGAATCTATCTTCGTGAATGTTGGCGAACGAACGAACGTAACCGGTTCGCGTAAATTTCTAAGATTAATTAAAGAAGAAAAGTATACCGAAGCACTTTCTGTAGCAAGAGAGCAAGTTGAAGGTGGCGCACAAATAATAGACGTCAACATGGATGAAGGAATGCTCGATGGTGTTTATGCCATGACAAAATTCCTAAATCTAATTGCCGCCGAACCAGATATCGCTCGAGTTCCAGTTATGATTGATAGTTCCAAGTGGGAAATCATCGAAGCTGGTTTAAAAGTTGTGCAAGGAAAAGCCGTTGTCAACTCCATTTCATTAAAAGAAGGAAAAGATACTTTTATCCATCATGCCAAATTAATCAAGCGATATGGCGCGGCGGTAATCGTAATGGCATTCGACGAAGACGGTCAAGCAGATAATTACGAAAGACGCATAGAAATCTGTAAAAGAAGTTATGATATTCTTGTAAACGAAGTTCATTTTCCAGCACAAGACATCATTTTTGATCCTAATATTTTTCCAGTTGCAACTGGAATGGACGAACACAAACTAAATGCTTTGGATTTTTTCAGAGCCACAAAATGGATACGTGAAAATCTTCCGTATGCCAATATTTCTGGTGGTGTAAGTAATGTTTCGTTTTCCTTTCGAGGAAATGATACCGTTCGAGAAGCGATGCATTCGGCGTTTTTATACCATGCAATCCAAAACGGAATGACTATGGGAATTGTAAATCCGGAAATGCTCGAGATTTACGACGAAATCGACAAAACACTTTTAGAACACGTTGAAGATGTACTTTTAAATAGGAGAGATGATGCTACCGAAAGATTATTAGATTTAGCAGAAACTTTCAAAGGCGATTATAAAGTAAACGAAAAAGCAATTGCCGAATGGAGAAATGGTTCGGTTCAAGAACGATTGACACATTCGTTAGTAAAAGGAATTGACGAATTTATAGAGATTGATGTTGAAGAAGCCAGAGTAAATTCCGCTAAAGCGATAGAAGTTATCGAAGTAAATCTGATGGCAGGAATGAACGTTGTGGGCGATTTATTCGGAAGCGGAAAAATGTTTTTGCCTCAAGTTGTAAAATCGGCACGTGTGATGAAAAAGGCAGTTGCTTATTTATTACCGTTCATCGAGGCACAAAAAGATGGAAAATCTTCATCAGCTGGAAAAGTTTTGATGGCAACTGTAAAAGGTGACGTTCACGATATTGGGAAAAATATTGTAGCCGTAGTTTTGGGTTGCAATAATTTCGAAATCATTGATTTAGGAGTTATGGTTCCGCCAGAAAAAATCATTCAAGCAGCAATTGAACATAACGTAGATATTATAGGTTTAAGCGGATTAATCACACCATCGTTAGACGAAATGGTTTATTTGGCAAAAGAATTAGACAAATTAAATATTTCAATTCCGATTATGATTGGCGGTGCAACAACTTCTCGTGCACATACAGCTGTGAAAATTGCACCAGAATATAAGCAAACTGTTGTTCACGTAAACGATGCTTCGCGTGCCGTAACGGTTGCTAGTAATTTATTGCAAGCAGAAACCAAAGAAGGTTACGTAAAAGCAATTCGTGAGGAATACGACAAGTTGCGCGATGGATATTTAAACAGAAGTCGCGATAAAAATTTCCATTCGATTGAAGAAGCAAGAAAAAACAAATTAAAATTGGATTGGGATAATTTCACACCAGTAAAACCAAATTTCATCGGAACAAAAACAATTGAAGTAGAACTTTCTGAATTGGTTGATTTTATAGATTGGACACCATTTTTCAATTCATGGGAATTGTACGGAAAATATCCTGCGATTTTAACGGATGAAATTGTAGGCGAACAGGCAACCAATTTATTTGCCGATGCACAAGAAATGCTGCAAAAAATTGTATCCGAAAAATGGTTGATTGCCAAAGGAATTCTCGGAATTTTTCCAGCAAATACAATCAATGATGATGATATTGAAGTTCAGGCTCAATTAACAACCAAATTTCTAACGCTAAGACAACAATCCCAAAAAACAGCTGGCGCACCAAACATTGCATTGTCTGATTTTATTGCTCCAAAAGACAGCAAAAAGCAAGATTATATTGGCTGTTTTTGTGTCACAACAGGTTTTGGTGTAGATGAAAAAGCAGCCGAATTTGAAAAACAATTAGACGATTATAATTCGATAATGGTAAAAGCTCTTGGTGATCGATTTGCAGAAGCATTTGCCGAATATTTACACTTAAAAGTTCGTAAGGAAATTTGGGGTTACGCATCAGATGAAAATTTATCGAATGAAGATTTGATTAAAGAAAATTACAACGGAATTCGTCCTGCGCCAGGTTATCCGGCATGTCCAGACCATTTGGAGAAAACAACAATTTGGAAATTATTAAATGTAGAACAAGAAATAGGAGTAACGCTGACCGAAAGCATGGCAATGTGGCCAGCATCATCGGTTTCGGGATATTATTTTGCCAATCAACAAAGTAAGTATTTCGGACTAGGAAAAATAAAAGAAGATCAAGTAATCGATTATGCCAAACGAAGAGGAATTTCTACTGAAATGGCAAGTAAATGGCTTTCGCCGAATATAGCAGATTAAAAACAGTTCTCAGTTTTCAGTTTTCAGTTCTTTTGGAAACAGATAACGGACAACAGACAACTAAAAATTATGAAAGTAACACAGCACATAGAAAACGCCGAAGGAAAACCATTATTTTCTTTTGAAATTCTTCCGCCATTGAAAGGACAAAATATTCAGTCAATTTTTGACAGTATTGATCCGTTGATGGAATTCAATCCGCCATTTATTGACGTAACGTACCATCGTGAGGAATACGAATTTAAGGAATTGCCAAGCGGTTTGTTGCAAAAGAAAATTGTAAAAAAGCGTCCTGGAACGGTTGGAATTTGCGCCGGAATTCAAAATAAATATGATGTCGATGCTATTCCTCACATTCTTTGTGGTGGATTTACAAAAGAAGATACCGAGAATTTATTAATTGATTTGGATTTCTTAGGAATTGATAATGTTGTTGCACTTCGTGGTGACGCCTTGAAAAACGAAACCTATTTTAAGCCTGAGAAAGAAGGAAATGAATATGCGACCGATTTAGTTTTGCAAATCAATAATTTGAATAAAGGAATTTATTTAGACGAAGACTTGAAAAACTCAGCTGAAACCAATTTTTGTATTGGAGTTGCAGGTTATCCAGAAAAACACATGGAAGCACCAAGTTTAGACAGTGACATTCATTTCTTGAAACAAAAAATAAAAAATGGTGCCGATTATATCATTACACAGATGTTTTTTGACAATAAAAAATACTTTGATTACGTTGCCAAATGTCGTGCAGCAGGAATTACAGTTCCAATAATTCCAGGTTTGAAACCTCTGGCTACTAAGAAACAACTGAATTTAATTCCGCATCGTTTTTCACTTGAAATTCCAGACGATTTAATTATGGAAGTTGTAAAAGCAAAAGATAACGATGCAGTAAAGCAAATCGGAATTGAATGGTGTATTGCTCAAAGCAAAGAATTAGTTGCAGCTGGAATTCCGGTTTTACATTATTATTCTATGGGAAAAGCGGAGAATATCAAAGC
>DAOLYL010000132.1:3924-6870 GCA_035425765.1 Flavobacterium sp.
TAAATTTTTAGGATGAGGAAGTTTTACCTTCTTTTTTTGTTTTCTTCTTTTTCGATTTTTGGGCAAAATAAGAGTCCATTCACGCTGGATGTATCGCTGTTGAGAGGAAATGCTTTGCCGCATACTGAAGATATGTATCATTTAGTAAATGGTCATCCGGATGGAATAATGATCAATTTTGGCAAAAAAACAGACGGTTCAAAAGAATGGCATCAGGCGTATAATTATCCGGAATATGGTGGTTATTTTTTATATCAAGACTTTAAAAGCCAGCCATTGGGACAAAATTATGCTGTAGGTGCTTTTTATAATTTTTATTTTTGGAAAAGACAACTTCAATTCAAACTTTCTCAGGGAATTGCAATGACAACCAATCCTTATGATAAAGTGGATAACAGCAAAAACAAAGCATTTGGAAGTAAATTAATGGGAAATACTAATTTCGGATTTACCTATGATAACCAAAAACTTTTCAAAAATATTGGATTTCACGCCGGAATTTTATTCACACATTATTCCAACGGAAGAGTAAAATCGCCAAATAGCGGAATTAACACTTATCTATTAAATGTAGGTGTAAATTATAATTTTTCGAAAGATTTTAACCGAATTGCAGATACAACTCAAGTCAAAAAATCATATAAAGAACCAATAAAGTATAACTTTATTTTTAGAACAGGTGTCAATGAAAATCCTATTATAAATAGTGGACAATTTCCGTTTTACCATATCGGTTTTTATGCTGACAAGAGATTGAATAGAAAAACCGCACTACAATTTGGAGCCGAATTGTTTTTGACTGAATCCATTAAAGAATATATAAAATATTATTCGGTTGCTTATCCAGACCAAAATATTGACGCCAACACAGACTATAAAAGAGTCGGCGTTTTTGTTGGTCACGAGTTATTAATTAACCGAATTTCACTCGAAGCACAGCTTGGTTTTTACGTCTATCAACCTTTCAAAAAAGACATTCCAGTTTATGATAGAGTTGGTATAAAATATTATTTTACCAATAAAATTTTTGGTGGATTTACAATCAAAACACACCTTTTTTTAGCAGAAGCTTTAGAATTTGGCATTGGTTACAGACTTTAAAACTACACTCATGAAAAAGTTAACTTTAGTACTATTTATTTTCTTTATTTTCAATTCCTGTGAAAAACCAAGCGATTGTATCGAAAGTTCTGGAACCATCATAACCAAAGAAATTCAAGTTACTAACTTTAAAAGGATAAAAGTATATCGCGGCATCGAAGTGATTATTACGCAAGGCACAGAATACAAAGTACAAATAGTTGCTGGCGAAAATTTTATCGATAATATTGAAGTAAAACAAAATGGCGACCAACTTATTTTCAAAGACAATACGAGTTGCAATTGGGTTCGTGATTATGGTCAAACCAAAATTTTAGTTACGACGCCAACACTTGAAGAAGTCTATTCGAAAACCGATAGAAATATCAGTTCCAATGGCGTATTGACTTTTCCAAATCTATATATTCTCTCGTTAGACAAAGATGCCGATGGCGAAAGCGGCGCAGGAACAGGCGATTTTATCCTAAACATCGACAATATTGCTTTGACTATTGCCAACAATAATGTGTCTCGATTTTATCTTACTGGACAAACCGAAAAAGCCGAATTCAACTTCTATTTTGGCGACGGACGCATAGAAGCTGAGGATTTTTTAGCCAAAGAAATTAAAGTCTATCACCGCGGTTCCAACGATATGATTGTTCACCCAATCGAAAAAATCACAGGAATAATGAACAGTACTGGAAATATTATTCTAAAAAATATTCCACCAATAGTTGAGGTTCAGGAATTATATCAAGGAAATGTGCTATATAATTAGAAGCTAATCCTGCTATCCGTTTCAAGTTTTTTTCACGTTAAGCTATTTTTGTAAGCTATAAAAAGAGCTTCCTTTGGTCGCTTTTTTCTAGCAACAAAAATTAGCTTCCCGTTTCAAAAAGCTTTCCACTACTATCAGGGCTAAAAGAGTAATTCTAATAAATTTACGGAAAACTGAGACTGCGACTGAATACTACTTCTTAGCCGTTTTCTCTCTAAAAATCTGCTCCAAGTTTTTACTTTTCAAAGACAATTGCAGCGCACGCAAACCATTTTCTTGAGCAAAATCAAATACAGAAGGACGTTTGTCTTCTTCCGTTTCAAAAATCAATTCCCAAACATTATCATGAGTATTCTTGAACGTTTTTAAATCAGATAATTTTGAAAATAAAGCTTCGTCTATCACTCTATCAAACTCAACTTCAATCACTTGTTCCACAATATCCGAAACCAATTTATCTAATTTTTTATCCGTAACTATTTTTCCGTTATTGATAATGATAACTCTGTCACAAATGGCTTCAACCTCTTGCATAATGTGTGTAGAAAGAAAAACCGTCTTGTTTTTGCCAACGTTTTTAATCACATTTCTAATTTCAACCAACTGATTTGGGTCAAGTCCTGTTGTTGGTTCGTCCAAAATCAAAACATCAGGATTGTGTAATAAAGCCGTTGCTAATCCAACACGCTGACGATAACCTTTAGACAATTGACCAATTTTTTTATGACTTTCAGCAGTTAAACCAGTTAATTGAATTACTTCTTCAATTCTCGATTTAGCCACTTTATAAACATCAGCATTGAATTCTAAATACTCACGAACATACAAATCCAAATACAACGGATTGTGTTCTGGCAAATAGCCAACCGATTGTTGCACCGCTTTCTGATTATCGGTTACATCATTACCATTTACGGAAGCTTTTCCTTCATCCGAATTAATATAAGTCGTCAAAATTTTCATCAACGTAGATTTTCCAGCACCATTCGGACCAAGGAAACCAACAATTTCACCTTTTTTTACAGAAAATGAAACATTGTCTAATGCTTTTTGAGCACCATAACTTTTTGAAATATTTTGAACTT
>DAOLYL010000133.1:0-6814 GCA_035425765.1 Flavobacterium sp.
TAAATAATCGATGAAATGCATCTTTTATGTATTTTAAAAAAGTAATAACTTACAAATTATTTATTTGTAATCATTTTGTTTTATGCTTTTAAAGTAATTTTCAACTCACAGTTTAAATTGTGTCAGATGATTTACGTAATAAATACAATTGAGGATTTATTACAGAATAAATTATTAATTAAGCTATAGGTGAAAGATGTATGAAGAAGAAAACGTGTAATCTAAATATCATTAGATTATATTTTTTTAAGCATAAAAAAACCCTACTAAATAAATAGTAGGGTTTCAAGTAGCGAGGACGGGAGTTGAACCCGTGACCTCAGGGTTATGAATCCTGCGCTCTAACCAACTGAGCTACCTCGCCATTAAAAAGCATTCCCTGAATGCGGGTGCAAATATAAAATTATTATACTTGGTTGCAAACTAATGTGAACTATTTTTTTTATTTTTTAAAAACGTTTTTTTTTTGATTTTATATTCTATATATTTCCAAAAATTTTCTAAACTATGGAAAGCAAAATTAGATACGAGCTTGAATTCCCTATAAATTCATCACCTCAATTATTATATCAATATATTTCTACACCTTCTGGTCTTCAGGAATGGTTTGCCGATAACGTAAATTCTAGAGGTGAGTTTTTCACTTTTATTTGGAATGACAGTGAGGAAAATGCTCGACTTGCCTCAAAAAAATCTGGGGAAAAAGTAAAGTTCAAATGGATTGATGATGATAAAAAAGACACAGAATTTTATTTCGAATTAAGAATTCTTGAAGACGAGATAACAAAAGATGTTTCATTAATGGTAATCGATTTCGCTTTTGAAGATGAAATTGATGAATCAAAATTATTGTGGGAAAATCAAATTTCTGATTTGAAACACGTTATAGGTTCTAATTAATTCTTATTAATAAAGTATATTTGTCCCAACTCGTTCTATCATCGAGTTGGGACTTTTTTTATGATAAATTTTAACGGAATTCTGCAACAAGTTACTAATCAAATCACAACATCCAATCGCTCTTTTCTCTATGGTGATGGAATTTTTGAAACTATTAAAGTGGTTGATAGGAAAATACTTTTTCTTGAGGATCATTATTTTAGATTGATGGCATCCATGCGAATTGTTAGAATGAAAATTCCTAAGAACTTTACAATGGAATTTTTTGAAAGTCAAATTTTATTGCTAACAGACAAGCTTTCTATGAGCGAATCTGCTCGAGTTCGAATTACCGTTTTTAGAAATGATGGAGGTTTTTATTTGCCTGAGGAAAATACTGTTTCATATATAATTGAAGCAAGTGCATTAACTTCTAAAGAATATAAAATCACTACTTCAAACTATGAAGTTGATCTTTTTAAAGATAGTTTTATAAGCAAACAATTGCTTTCAACCCTTAAAACTACTAGTAAAATACTGAATGTTACAGCGAGTATTTTTGCTCAAGAAAATGATTTAAATTCTTGCATATTACTTAATGAGGATAAAAATGTTGTAGAAACTATTTCCGGAAATATTTTTATGTTAATGGATAATAAATTAATTACACCATCAATTTCAGAAGGTTGTTTGAATGGAATAATGAGAAAGCAAGTTCTGAAATTGATTAATCAATTTCCTGAAATGCAAATAGAAGAAAGTAGTATTTCACCATTTGATTTACAAAAAGCTGACGAATTATTTATTACTAATGTTATAATTGGAATTCAACCCATATCGAAATATCGCAAAAAAGAATACGGTAGTAACTTGTCGCAACAGCTTTTAGATAAAATTAATCAAACAATTTTTAATTAATTCAGAATTGGATTTTCTGGAGCATTTGACCAAATAAGATATTCGCCACCAAGTTCAATGATTTTTTCTTTCCAAAAATCATTTCCTGCTTTGCCAAGAATTTTATTTCCAGATGCATTTTTTAATAAAATCCATGAATTGCCTTGCATTTCTTCTTCAAGCTGGTTTTGATCCCAACCTGAATAACCAAGAAAAAAGCGAATGTTTTTTTTCTTTATAACGCCGTTGTTTATTAATGTTTTGGTAGTTTCAAAATCACCACCCCAAAAAATACCGTTTGAAATTTCAATACTATCAGGAATTAAATCTGGGATTGTGTGAATGAAATAAAGATTATCTTGCTCAACAGGTCCGCCGTTATAGATTTTGAAGTTTGAATCTATGTCTGGAAGTAAATCTCTAATCTTATATTTTAGCGGTTTATTGATTATAAACCCAACAGAACCTTCATCGTTGTGATCGGCTAATAATATTACAGAACGATTAAATGACAAGTCACCAATTATTGATGGCTCAGCAATCAAAAGGCATCCTTTTTTTAATTTTTCTGAAATCATTTTCATTAAATTTTATTAAAACTAATAAAAACTATTTAAAATTCCTAAATTTTGTGATAAAAAATAAAAACCATCTCGTTTTTGAACGAGATGGTTTTAATATTTTAAAGTAGAACTATTTATTAGTTAACTGCTCCGTCTAATTCAGCACCAGCTTTGAATTTTACTACATTTTTAGCAGCAATCTTGATAGTTTTACCTGTTTGTGGGTTTCTTCCATCTCTTGCAGCTCTTTTAGATACTGACCAAGATCCAAAACCTACTAAAGAAATTCTTCCACCTTTTTTCAAAGTACCGCTTACATTTCCTAAAAATGATTCTAAAGCTAATTTTGCAGCAGCTTTCGTGATACCAGCATCAGCTGCAATTGCATCGATTAATTCTGATTTGTTCATAATAATAGTTATTAATTGTTGGTTAAACATTATGTTATAGATAACAAATTTAGTAGGAATACCATATCACGCAAGAGTTTTGAGGTTTTTTTGAGGTTTTTGTTGATAACTTAATTCTTTTGTTGATAAACCGTAGTTATTCATCGATTTTTTTATGAAAAAATCTATTCAAAGCCTTATTTTACTAGTGCTGTTTCAGAAAAACTACTTCCGTTTAAGACATCAGATGCCAACATTTTCTTCTTTCCTGGAAATTGTAAACTTAAAATTTTCATGAAACCATCTTCTACCGCAACCATCATTTCTTTTTTGGTCGTAATTAATGTGCCACTTTTTTTATCATGCTTTTCTTTGATAAATGCAGCATCATAAATTTTTACATTCCATTCTTCGTTATTATCTTCAAAGAAACACCACGCACATGGATAAGGCGATAGTCCACGGATGAGGTTATGAATTTCTTTTCCACTTTTTGTCCAATCGATTTTACAGTTTTCTTTATTTAATTTATAAGCTGTTTTTATTTCTGCAGTTTCTGTTTGGATAGTTGTTTTTACGTTGCCTTGTTCTATTAATTGCAATGTTTCAATAACGGTTTTACTCCCTAAATGCATTAGTTTGTCGTGCAATTCTCCTGCGGTTTCATTTTCTGAAATTTCTATTTCATTGGATAAAATCATCGCGCCTGTATCTATTTTATCATCAATGAAGAAGGTTGTAACACCAGTTTTGGTTTCTCCATTGATAATTGCCCAATTGATTGGTGCTGCGCCTCGATAATTTGGTAATAAAGAAGCGTGAAGATTAAAAGTACCAATTTTTGGCATTCGCCATACTACTTCTGGTAGCATTCTAAAGGCAACTACTACCTGAAGATTGGCGTTTAACTCTTTTAATTCGGCTAAAAATTGGTCGTCTTTTAAATTTGTTGGTTGTAATAAATGCAAGTTATTTGCTAAAGCATATTCTTTAACGGCAGAGTATTTTACTTTTTGTCCTCGTCCAGCAGGTTTGTCTGCGGCGGTAATTACTCCAACAATTTCATAATTGTTTTTTACAATTGTATCTAGAATACCAACAGCAAAGTCGGGTGTTCCCATAAAAACAATTCGTAACTTTTCCATATTTATTTTTTTATTGCGTATAAATTGTTGGGTTGGATGATAATCTCATCGTTTTCCAATAAATTTTGAAGTGCAAAGATAACATCGTCTTTTGGAAACTTAGTTAACTTTTGAATATCTCTTGCATTGAATTCTTGCATTTTTAATAACTCAATGATTTTGTTAGGTAAGGTTGAGCTATCTTTTTTGATATTCTTTTTTTGAATACAATACGAACAAATACCACAATCTTTTGAAGCTATTTCGCCAAAATAATTTAATAGCAACTTGTTTTTGCAAACGTTTTTAGTTTTTACATAATCCAAAACCGATTTGAGTTGTTCGATTTTTAAATTGTTTTGGGCTTCTAAATGTTTTGTAACTCGATTGATGGTTTTGTCGTCTTCTCTAACTTCGTTAAAAATTATTGAAGTGTCATTTTTTTTGGCAAGAAGTTCAATGATGTTTTTTTCTTTCAACTTGGTTAACAAAGCACTTACTTTAATTTCTGAAGTGTTGGATTTTTTTGCTACTAATTGAGTGTTGAATGACGTTTGCATGTCATAAATACCTGGATAAGTTCTTAAAATAGTTAGCACTATTTCCTCATCACTTGGGTTTAAACTCATATAGCGAATGACTTCTTTGGAAGAAATGATAAATTGCATCGTTATTTTTTCTGAAAACTCTTGCGAGATAGAAATAATTCCTTGGTTGTCTAAAAAT
The DNA here is from genome assembly GCA_035425765.1 of Flavobacterium sp. Lineage (GTDB taxonomy): Bacteria > Bacteroidota > Bacteroidia > Flavobacteriales > Flavobacteriaceae > Flavobacterium. Next base: position 4,579 of record DAOLYL010000133.1, read on the forward strand.
TGTAATGCATTATATGTTTTTAAAGTTGGCAAATTATAATGTGCACAAAATTGGTTGAGATTAAAGCTAAATTTTTCGTCAATTCCTTCACCATAACCAATTCTAAAGAAATTGCAGAGTTTTACAAACACTAGATTTAAAAACGCTTTATCGGGTAAAATACTTAAAAACTGCGACTCGGCATGTGTTATATCGGTTGGGTTTGCTAAAAGAACGGCAAAAGCTTTTTCTTCATTTCGTCCTGCGCGACCAGCTTCTTGATAATAATTTTCAAGATTGCTTGGCAAATGCAAATGGATAATTGTTTTTACATTGGCTTTGTCTATTCCCATCCCAAAAGCATTGGTTGCGACCATAATTTGAACTTTTTCTTCCATCCAAAGTTTCATGTGGTTTTCTTTGTCTTTTGGTAATAATCCGCCGTGATAGTAGGTTGCTTTGAAACCAAGCGTTTCGAGTTGCGACACAGTATCCGTACATGATTTTCTATTGGTTACATATATAATAGAAGGTTCTGGGTTTTTTCGAAGGATTTGTTCTGCCAAATGGAATTTGTCTTCTACTTCAAAAACCATGTAGCTGAGGTTTTCTCTCGAAAATGATTTTGAAAAAAAAGCAGCATCACTGATTGTTAATTGCTCTAGTATGTCTTTTTGAACTCGAGCTGTTGCTGTTGCTGTTAAAGCTAAGAAAGGAACTTTTGGGAAATACTCTTTTAATTTATTAATCTTCAAATAAGCAGGGCGAAAATCATGTCCCCAATGCGAAATACAGTGTGCTTCGTCTATTGCGATTAGATTGATGGGTAAGTTTTTGATTCGCTCAACAATCCAATCGTTTTGCAATCGTTCTGGAGAAAGATAGAGGAATTTGTAGTTACCAAATTGGCAATTGTCTAGTAAATCGATGATATCGTTTTCACTAATTCCACCAGTTAAGGCAATGGCTTTTATGCCTTTGTTTTGCAAGTTTTGTACTTGGTCTTTCATTAAGGCAATCAATGGCGAAATGACCAAACACAATCCTTCGTTTATCATTGCTGGAACTTGAAAACAAATGGATTTTCCTCCGCCAGTTGGCATCAATGCGAGTGTGTCTTTTCCTTCTAGAACGGAATTGATTACTTCCTCTTGAAGTGATCTAAAAGAGTCGTGTTTCCAATATTGTTTTAGAATTTCTAAAGCTTTTGACATTTGTACGATTGTCGGTTGTCCAAAACTACTTATTTTATCTAAGAAAATAGACTATAGAAAAAAGAAAATAGAGGTGTTCTTTTTTTTATGATAATTGGTTTAGGATAAATTGGATGCGTTCTTCTACTGTTCCTGTTGGCACTTCTATCAATTGGTAGTTATAGTTTTGATAGGTTTCCTTTAAATGGTCGAATAGGAGTGTGGCTTGTTCGAAGTTTTCGTATCGCGCTTCGTCACTTTCGTAGATTTCTTCCCATGGTGGAAGCACAAATATTTTTGAGTATTTATGTTCATGACATGCTTGGTCAAAAAATGCAGGGTAACTATCGCCGATGTAATGCATATAAGCTAAGATATCGGGTATTCCGCGGTCTAAGAAAACTATTTCGGCTTGGTCTTGAAGAGCGCTTTGGTATTGTTTTTTTCTTCCTTCGAGAAGTAGTTCGCTGAAGAGTAATGGTTTTTCTAGAAATAATTGTTCGATACCTTGTTTCTTAGCTTCAAGTGTTATTTGGCGTGAAATCTCGGGGAAACACGAGTATCCTTGTTCGATTAATCCATCGATGATTGTGGTTTTGCCCGTTCCTGGACCGCCAGTGATTACAACTAATTCTTTTTCCAAGGGTTTTAAAAAATAAGCCGCAAATTTATTGAAAGTATTTAGAATAGCGAAAGTGATTGGTGTATTATTTTAGAAAAAAAGGATTTTTAAAAGAGGTTTGACTTGGAGTTGGTTTATTGTTTTGGATTTTTTTATAGGAATTGTTTCTTTTTTGGTATTGTTAGGTTGTTTTTGGAAAATAAAAGTAGCCAGAACGGTTTTGGAAGGTACCGGAATCGATTTGGAAGGTGCCAGAACGGTTTTGGAAGGTGCTGGAATCGATTTGGAAGGTGCCGGAACGGTTTCGGAAGGTGCCGGAATCGATTTGGAAGGTGCTGGAATCGATTCGGAAGGTGCCGGAACGGTTTTGGAAAGTGCCGGAATCGATTTGGAAGGTACCGGAACGGTTTTGGAAGGTGCTGGAATCGATTCGGAAGGTGCC
>DAOLYL010000134.1:0-6712 GCA_035425765.1 Flavobacterium sp.
AAGATGTAGATGGTTTTCATCCAGAAAATTTTGGAAAAATGGCTTTAGACATGACTACTTTTATTCCTGCTACACCTTTTGGAATTCTGGAGTTACTTGAACGATATGGCGTTGAAACACAAGGAAAACATACGGTTGTAATTGGAAGAAGTCACATTGTTGGTCGTCCAATGAGTATTTTGATGGGAAGAAAAGGTTTTCCTGGTAATTCTACTGTAACACTAACACATAGTTACACTAAAAATATTGCACAAATCACTACGCAAGCTGATATTATCATTACAGCACTAGGTGTTCCAAATTATCTTAAAGCCGAAATGATTAAAGACGATGCCGTTGTTATTGACGTTGGAATTACAAGAGTTGCTGATGAAACCGATCCGCGTGGTTACAAAATTACTGGTGATGTTGACTTTGAAATGGTATCCAAAAAAGCATCCTACATTACGCCAGTTCCAGGTGGAGTTGGACCAATGACGATTGCTATGTTGCTAAAAAACACATTGTTGGCAAGAGAACAAAAACGACTTTTACAATAAATTTAAAATGGTAAATAGATTTCTATTTACCATTTTATTATAGCACTTGCCCAAGTAAATCCACTTCCAAAAGCAGCTAAGACAACCGTATCTCCAGATTTGATTTTTCCTTGTTCCCAAGCTTCAGTCAGCGCAATTGGAATTGAAGCTGCCGTTGTATTTCCATATTTTTGGATGTTGTTATACACTTGTTCATCCGTTAATTTGAATTTTTGCTGAATAAATTGTGCTATTCTCAAATTGGCTTGATGTGGAATAAGCATATCAATATCAGAAACCTGCAAGTTGTTAGCTTGTAGGCCTTCATTGATAACTTCGCTAAAACGAACTACAGCATTTTTGAAAACAAACTGACCGTTCATGTAAGGGAAATAACTTTCGTCAGCTGGATCATTATCTGCAATGATATCAGTAATCCATCGACCGCCCATTCCTGGAGCTTTTACAATTAACTCTTCTGCATGAATGCCTTCGGAATGTAGATGTGTTGATAATATTCCTTTGGTTAGGTCTTCTTCTCGGCTTAAAATTGCTGCTCCAGCACCATCACCAAAAATAACTGAAACACCTCGACCGCGAGTTGTCATATCTAATCCTGTTGAATGTACTTCAGAACCAATAATTAGAATGTTTTTATACATTCCTGTTTTGATATACTGATCAGCAACGGATAGAGCGTAAACAAAACCCGAACATTGATTTCTTACATCCAAAGCACCAACAGTTTTTAGTCCTAAATCTCTTTGAACTAAAACGCCTGGACCAGGAAAATAATAATCAGGACTCAAAGTGGCAAAAACGATAAAATCGATTTCATCTTTTGAAATTCCTGAACGTTCAATGGCTATTTTAGCAGCTTTTACTCCCATTGAAGTGGTTGTGTCTTCGCCTCTAATAATGTGTCTTCTTTCTTTTATTCCGGTGCGCTCTTGAATCCATTCGTCGTTGGTGTCTATTTTTTTTGACAAATCATCATTGGTTACGACATTGTCAGGAACATAAAAACCTAATCCTGTTATTTTTGAGTGATACATAATCTTTTATTATATGTGACAAAAAAAAACAGTTTGTGAATCCAAACTGTTCTTTTAATCTATTTTTTTACTTATGCTGATTGGTCATCAATTGTTGCATCGGGTGCATTTTTTTTCACTGATTCAATTCCGTTTTCACGAGCTGCAACGCTTTCATACATTTCGCTGGTTCCAATAATTTGACCGTTTGTAGCTTTTAGATTGAAATATGGTTTTCCATTTGAAGATTCTTTTCTATCGTATCTTGCATCGTCTTGTGAATTTTTTTTAACGGATTCTATTCCGTTGTCACAAGCTGCTTTGGTTGTATATCCTTCGCTGGCTAAAATTGTTTGCCCGTTTCCTGCTTTTAAATTGAATTGAAATTCACCATTTGTTCTTTTTGTAATTACAAATTTTCCCATGTTTAATTATTTAAGTTTGACTTGAAAAATGAAATATAAAGTTACTATATTTTTCTTTAAAAAACATTTTAAAAGAATTAATTTTTTTACAAAAAAAGTGATTTTGTTATAAAAGGGCTTTCTTTTTTATGTCATTAATAATTTTTAGGTGGTGATTTGTGTGAAGTTTCAAAAAGTAAATCGTTTCTTTTAGATTTAAATCATTAAAATGAGGATGTTTGAAGAACGATTTTGGATTAAGATTTTGAATTTCGGAGCTGTTTTTTTTAGCGGTTGCTACTTGTGAAAGTAAATCGTTTTTTGTTATTGTTTCAAAACTTCTGACGGTTTTTGGAGCTTTTGCTTTTCCTCTTGGAATAAAACCTAGCAAGAAAATTAATTTTTTCATCAGGTTGAATTTCTTTTGATATTCTTCGGGATTGGAGTTTTTTAAAACAGTTACAACTCCATTTAGCACTTTTAAACTATGGTCAATATGCCAACCAACAGCTACTTTAGAAATTGTTAAATCGGATTGATTTTCAAATTCAATGTTGGCTTCAAGTTGATTTATTAGTTCATCGATTTCTTTCATTCACAATTACTTTTTGTTTTTTCCGCTTTTGTATTGAAACTTTTCAACCACTTGAATTTTAGGCGCTTTTGCCTTTGGTTTTGGCTTTGCGTTTGTCGTTGGTTTGCTTTTTACTTCCGTTTTTGGTTTAGCATCTGGTTTTGCTTTTGCAGCGATGTTTTTTCTAACTTCGGCTTGGTTTTGTTTGATAACATCCATTGCGTTAGTTGGATTTTCTTTTGTGCCACGAAGATAAATAACTAGTCCATTGAGGAAATTGCGCAATACTTGATCACCACATTCTACAAATTTTGGATGGTCAGCATTGCGAAAAAAGTTGCCTATTTCTCCTTTTGACATTCGGAAATCTACAAGCATTAGGATTTCTTCTATTTGATCATCGCGGAGTTGAAGTGCTACACGTAGTTTTTTAAATATATCGTTGTTGTTCATTTTAATTTATTTAGTTGTTATTTCTTTTTTAAATCGTTCAGCAAATTTAGTTGTGAATAAATTGGAACCTGTTTTATTTAAATGATTGGCGTTGTAAAAGTAGTCTTTATTAAAAGAAATACTATCAGAAGAGTAATCCCAAAAAGGAATTGCGTACTTTTTGCTTAACTTTTTATAAACATCAATTACTTTGTTTCTGTCTTTTACAAACTTCTGACCATCAATATATTCAGGAGTGTAAACGAGTATTAATTTGATGTTGTTTTTGTTGCATTCAATGATGAATTTTTCCAATAACTCTTCGCTAGGTTTGTCAATTGAGATAGTATATTTCTCTTTTTTTACTGTAGCTTTTTTTAAGTCAGAATTCCATTTTTTATCTCTGCCTGCATATCCTTTTGTTCTAGTTTTATCGTTTGGATTTTTTGTTCCTTTCCAGTAGGAGTAAGCTTCTTTGAGTACTTCTTTTTCGCCACAATAGCGCACTAATGGAATGTAATAATCAAAGAAATCATATCCTTCATAAGTAGAAGTATATTTTGCCATGTTAGAATTCCAAAGCATGTAAGGAAGAAACTGCTCGTATAGATATAAGTTTTTTCTTTTTTGGATAGTGAAAACATCAACGGATTGAATAATAGTTTTTGGTGCTTTATTGTATTTGTTGTATTCTAGATTGCGCATGTATTGCAACCAAAAATTGTGACCATCATGACCAAAGTTATACACAGATTGATTGACTGCTTTTTCAATAATCTCAGGGTTAAAATGAACCCAAGCACGGGAAGAACCCATGATTGCAATATCGCAAGATGCTTTTCCGCTATAGATGTCGTTCATTACTTCCATCTCGCCGTTGTAATTATTTGATTTCTTTAGATAATTGGACAGCATGATGTCTAATGGTATAGATAACACCATTAGTGGAAGTGCAAAAAGGAATAGTTTTTTAAGAAACTTTTTCATCATTAGAATTGAAAATAAATAAACTGTTGTTCTTTTCCTCCGTAGAGAAATAAAAGTAAAATCACACCATAATAGAAACTATAACGAACGGGTTTGTACCATTTTACGCCAAAGTTTTCGAGGGCATATTTTCCTTCGCGACCGTTCCATTCTATTAGGATGAATAGAAACAGTAGGTAGAGAAATTGGAAACCTATTTTTGATAACATTTTATACGACTGCGAATAAAACTCGTAGTTAAAAATGTTGGTTGTCATTTCTGTAATATAATGTAGCGCATGGGTAATGTTTTCGGCTCTAAAGAATATCCACGCTATTACGGTTAATGTAAAAGTGGTGAGCATCATTCCGAATTCTTTTAGTGATGGAAAGTTTTTTCCCTTAGCTACAATGTCTAAGTTATTTCTGTTGGAATTAGAAAGTAATAAAGGTAAAAAGTAAACCGCATTTAAAAAACCCCAAGCGATGAAGGTCCAATTGGCTCCATGCCAAAACCCACTAACGATAAAGATTATAAAAGTGTTTCTAACTTTCATCCATGTGCCGCCTTTGCTTCCGCCTAATGGAATATAGAGATAATCTCTGAACCAAGTGGAAAGCGAAATGTGCCAACGACGCCAAAACTCGGCAATATCTCTGGAGAAATAGGGGAAAGAAAAGTTTTGAAGTAATTCTATACCAAACAATCGAGCAGTTCCTAAAGCAATATCGGAATAGCCGGAGAAATCGCCATAGATTTGGAAAGTGAATAATACTGCTCCAAGGAAAAGCGTACTTCCAGAATAATCGTCAGAGTTGTTGAAAATCAAGTTGGCATAAATGGCACATTGGTCGGCGATGATTACTTTTTTGAACAATCCCCAAAGAATTTGTTTTAAACCATCAACGGCTTTGTTGTAATCGAATACGCGTTCTCTTTGAATTTGTGGTAATAAATGCGTTGCTCTTTCGATTGGTCCTGCTACTAACAGCGGAAAGAAACTAACAAAAACAGAATAGTCGATAAAGTTCTTTTCGGCTTTTATTTTTGAGTAATAAATATCAATTACATAGGACAATCCATGGAAAGTGTAGAACGAAATTCCAACGGGAAGTATTACGTTTAGCGTTATTGGACTGGTATTTACGCCAACTTGAGCTAAAGCTTCTGCAAAAGAAGTGGCAAAGAAATCATAGTATTTAAAAACGCCTAGAAAACCTAAGTTGATGCTGATGCTGAGCCAAAACCAAAACTTCTTGGCGGTTTGGTTCTTCGCTTCTTCCATTTTTAAACCAGTAAAATAGTCTAGTAGTGTGGAAAAAACCAACAGAAAAAGAAAACGCCAATCCCAACAAGCATAGAAAAAATAACTAGAAACAAGTAAAAGGATGTTTTGAGCTTTGATGGATTTGTTTGTAACAAACCAATAGAGTAGAAATACTAACGGAAGGAATAGCGCAAAACTGATGGTATTGAACAGCATTTAATCTTTCTTTAATGTTTTTTTAAAAAAGCCAAAGGTAAGCGTTTTTGAAATTCTCACGCCATAATTTTTCGTTGTGTTGACCGTCTTTGATGATTACTTTTTTGTTTAGCTTTTTGCATTCGCAGCGCTTGGTGTTTACCCATTGGATGACGTTTTCCATATCGGGAACAACGTCTGCATCGCCTTCGTTATCGCCACAAAGGAAGTAGATTTTTGTTTTATAGTCCTCGGTTTTTGTCATGAGTTCGTTTAGTTCTTTTCGGTTGAACCAAAAGGCAGGCGAGAAGCAACCTACTTTCCCAAAGACTTTTGGATATTTTATAGAAGCATAGAAAGAAATTAATCCGCCGAGAGAACTACCGAAAATGGCTGTGTTTTTAGCACTGGTTTTGGTTCTATAAGTTTTGTCAACATGAGGTTTTAACGTATTGACTAAAAAATCCAAATACTCATCGGCTTTTCCGCCGCCGTGTTTTGCATGCGGAAATGGTGTTAGTTCTTCTATTCGTTTGTTGCCGCCGTGTTCTATTCCTATAACAATTACTTTGGCGTTGATGCTGTCTAGGGTTTCGTCAATGTTCCATTCGCCAACGTAGGAGGTTTTTGCATCAAAGAGGTTTTGCCCATCGTGCATGTAGATTACGGGATATTTTTTAGTGCTATTTTCATAATCTTTGGGTAGATATACCCAGATTTTCTTTTTAGTATTTAGCTGTGGCGCATCGATAGTAAAGGTGGAATAGCGCTGATTGGTATCTGTTTGCTGGGCATAGGTTAGCAAAAAACTTAAAAAACAAAAGAGGACGAGGAGAAATTTCACGGGGTTAATTTTAGATTTGTAACAAAAAATTATATTTTAGCTAAAAATAATAAATTGATGAACATAGAGGAAGAAAAAATAGCTTTATTATCAGATATGATTGCTTTTGCTATTGTTGATGGCGAATTGCATGAAAGAGAATATTTGTTTCTATCGATTATTGCGGTGGAACTTGGGATTGACAAAGCACAATTGAACCAATTGTTTCATGAAGAGCACAGAAGCGAAGTGATTAAAAGCGAGTTTGGACGCATTCAGCAGTTTTATCGCTTGGCTTTGTTGATGCATTGCGACGGTGTTTTGCACGAGCGCGAGGAAATAAAAATCCACGAAATTGGTATCAATATGGGTTTAAATCCTCATGCCATCAAGCGCGTATTGAAAGCCATGGAAACTTCGCCTACTAAAATGATTTCTCCTGATTTTTTATTGGAGGTTTTTCATGAGCAGCTAAATTAGATTGTTAGATTATTAGAT
>DAOLYL010000135.1:0-2817 GCA_035425765.1 Flavobacterium sp.
CGCCTAAACGTTTCGATTCTGATTCTCTACCATTCTTCGAACTACCGACACCTTTCTTGTGAGCCATGATGTTTTGGTTTTATAAGTTAATTATTCTTGAGTATCTTCTTTTTTAGCTTTAGCTACCTTTTTCTTTGGTGCTTCTGCTTCTTCAACTACTGGAGCTGCTTCTTTTTTTGGAGCCGCTTTCTTTCCGCCAGTTGCACTAATTCCTTCAATAAGAATTTGTGTCAAATATTGACGGTGACCGTTTCTCTTTTTGTAACCTTTTCTTCTTTTCTTTTTGAAAACGATTACTTTATCACCTTTTAAGTGTTGTAACACTTTGGCTTCTACTGAAGCACCTTCTATAGCTGGGGCGCCTAAAGTTACATTTCCATTATCATCTAATAAAAGAACTTTATCAAAAGAAACTTTTGAACCTTCTTCATTAGTCAAACGGTGAACATAAACCTTTAAGTCTTTGCTTACTTTGAATTGTTGCCCTGCTATCTCTACGATTGCGTACATAACAAATTGTTTAATTAATTTTTTTGAGTTTGCAAATATATAACTAATTCCTTTATTTACAAGTGCTTTTTAAAAAAAGATTCGTTACATAATTAAACACTCTTTTTATTTTAATTAATTTACGTGTCTTTCTGAATAAAAAAGTATTTTTGATGTAACAAAAAGTAAAGTTTATTTACTAACTAAACTATCAACGAAAAAATTTGAATTTTTTATGAAAAAATCATTAATTGCTTTAAGTTCAATGCTTATGCTAGGAGGAACAGCTTCTGCTCAAAAAGTTGCTTTTGAAGAATACGATTTGGACAATGGTTTGCATGTAATTTTACACAACGACCAATCGGCTCCGGTTGTTATCACATCGGTAATGTATCACGTAGGTTCTAAAGATGAAAACCCAGAAAGAACTGGTTTTGCACACTTTTTCGAACACTTATTATTTGAAGGTACGGAAAATATTAAAAGAGGTGAATGGTTTAAAATTGTAACCGCTAATGGTGGAACAAATAACGCCAACACTTCAGAAGACAGAACTTTTTATTTTGAAGTTTTCCCTTCAAATAGTTTAGAAGTTGGTCTTTGGATGGAATCAGAAAGACTAATGCATCCTGTTATCAACCAAATTGGTGTTGACACACAAAATGAAGTTGTAAAAGAAGAAAAAAGACTTCGTGTAGACAATCAACCATATGGAAGTTTGATTGCAGAAGTTAAGAAAAACATGTTTAAAGTTCATCCATACCGTTGGGCACCAATTGGTTCTATGGAACATTTGGACGCAGCAACATTAGAAGAGTTTCAAGCTTTCAACAAAAAATTCTACAGTCCAAATAATGCTGTTTTAGTTGTTGCAGGTCAAATTGATGTTGCTCAAACTAAAGCATGGATACAAAAATATTTTGGTGCTATTCCAAGAGGTGAAAAAATAACAAAACAAACTTTTGTTGAAGAACCAATCACTGAAACGATCAAAGCTCGATTTGAAGATCCAAACATTCAAATACCAATGGTTGTTGCTTCATACAGAACTCCATCAATGAAAACACGCGATGCAAGAATTCTTGATATGATTTCTACTTATTTAAGTAATGGAAAAAGTTCTAAACTGTATAAAAAAATAGTTGACGACAAAAAAATGGCTTTACAAATTGGTGCATTTAACTACAGTCAAGAAGATTATGGACAATATATTCTTTATGGAATGCCGCAAGGTACAGCTACATCTGAAGATTTAATTAAAGAAATTGACGAAGAAATTGTAAAAATTCAAAACGAATTAATTTCTGAAAAAGATTTTCAAAAACTTCAAAACATATATGAGAACAACTATGTTAACAGTAACGCAAGTGTTGAAGGTGTAGCCGAAAATTTAGCTTCATTCTACTTATTATATGGTGATGTAAATCTTATCAATACAGAAATAGAAATGTATCGTTCTATTACAAGAGAAGAGATAAAAAATATAGCTAAAAAATATTTAAATCCTAATCAAAGGTTGATTTTGGATTATGTTCCAGGTAAAGATAAAGCTCAAAACTAAGACATTACTCATTATGAAAAAATCTATAATTATATTATCAAGCTTGTTCCTAACATTAATTATGCAAGCACAAGACAGATCACAGCCAAAACCTGGACCATCGCCAGTAATTAATCTAAAAAAACCAACAACTTTCACGTTGCCAAATGGTTTAAAAGTATTGATTGTTGAAGACCATAAATTACCTCGAGTTTCTTATAGTCTTTCTATTGACAATGCACCATATGCCGAAGGCGATAAAAAAGGTGTTTCTGATTTAACAAGTAGCTTAATTGGAAATGGTTCAACTAAAACTCCAAAAGACGTTTTCAATGAAGAAATTGACTTTTTAGGAGCAAATATTAACTTTTATGCTTCTGGAGCATCTGCTAATGGTTTATCAAAACACTCCAAAAGAATTTTAGAATTAATGGCAGAAGGTGCTTTAACTCCTAATTTTACACAAGAAGAATTAGAGAAAGAAAAAGACAAATTAATCGAAGGTTTAAAAACCGAAGAAAAAAGTGTTTCTGCTGTTGCTGCAAGAGTTGAAAATGTTTTAGCTTATGGAAAATCACATCCAGCAGGAGAATATCTTTCAGAAGAAACCATTAAAAACGTTTCTTTAGCTGACATCAAAGACAATTACAGAACTTATTTTGTTCCTCAAAATGCTTACTTAGTTGTGATTGGAGACATTAAAACTAAAGATATTAAAAAATCTGTTGAAAAGCTATTTGGTTCTTGGGTAAAAGCAACTGCTCCTAACCTTACCTATTCAAACCCAA
>DAOLYL010000135.1:2917-6702 GCA_035425765.1 Flavobacterium sp.
CTATTTGGTTCTTGGGTAAAAGCAACTGCTCCTAACCTTACCTATTCAAACCCAACCAATGTTCAGTATTCTCAAATCAATTTTGTTGATATGCCAAACGCTGTTCAATCGGAAATGATTTTAATGAACACTGTAAGCTTAAAAATGTCTGATCCTGATTTCTTTCCTGTAATCTTGGCTAACCAAGTTTTTGGTGGAGATTTCAATAGTTATTTGAACATGAATTTACGTGAAGCTCATGGTTGGACGTATGGCGCAAGTTCTTATGTTGATGCAAATAAATATACTAACACAAAATTTGTTGCTAGTTCTCAAGTTAGAAACGCGGTTACAGATAGCGCAATCGTTGAAGCAATAAAAGAATTAAAAAGAATTAGAACCGAAAAAGTTTCTGATGAAATGTTAAGCGGTGTTAAAGCTGGTTACATCGGTCGATTTGTAATGCAAGTTGAAAAACCAGCAACAGTGGCTCGTTATGCAGTAAATGCTTTAACACAAGGTTTACCTACTGATTTCTACGAAAATTACATCAAAAGCATCAATGCAGTTACCGCTGACGATATTATGAGAGTAGCTTACAAATATATGCTAGCTGACAACTTGAGAATTTTAGTAGTTGGAAAAGGTTCAGAAGTGATTCCTGCTTTGGAAAAACTAAAAATCCCAATGTTCTATTTCGATAAATACGGAAATCCAACAGAGAAACCAGCTATAAAAAAACCTGTTCCTGCTGGAGTAACTGTTAAGTCCGTAGTTGATAATTATATCAACGCTATTGGCGGAGACAAAGCTGTGAAATCAGTAAAGTCAATTGTTTCTGTTGGTTCTACAAAAATTCCACAAGCGCCAATGCCATTATCCTATAATTCAAAAATTGATTCTAAAGGAAGAATGATGGTAGAATTATCAATGGCTGGAATGGGTTCGTTAATGAAACAAGTTATTAATGGAAATACAGGATATATGTCACAACAAGGACAGAAAAAAGTTCTTGAAGGTGAGGAATTAGCTGAAATGAAAGAAAGTGCTATTTTATTTGGTGAAACTTCATTGCCAACCAAAGCCAACGTAAAACTGGATTCAATCGAACCAATTAATGGATCAGACGCTTATGCTGTAATTGATGGTGATAAAACACATTATTTTGATGTAAAAACAGGATTAAAAACTGCTGAGTCTTCTATTTCAGATCAACAAGGTCAAAAAGTAACTCAGGTTACATATTACAATGATTACAGAGATGTTAAAGGTGTTAAAGTTCCTTTCAATACAATTATGAATGTTGGATTTGAATTAGATATTAAAATGTCTGAAGTAAAAATCAACGAAGGAGTTTTAGATGCTGATTTTCAGTAATTAGAACTAAATCATAAAATAAAAAGACCGTTTCAAATTGAATGAAACGGTCTTTTTTATTTAAAACTTCGTAGTGTTTTTCAAAATAAATGAAAGAATTATTTTTTACTCGAAAGATAAACTCCAACTAAAATAATAAATGCGCCAATAAACTGAACTGGCGTCAACATTTCATTATCTAATAATCCCCAAAAGAAAGCCACAACTGGAATTAAATAAGTAACCGATGTTGCAAATACTGGCGACGAAATTTGTATCAATTTATAAAACAAAACATTCGCAATACCAGTACCAACAATTCCCAAAAGCGCCACAAAAAGCATTGAGTGTTTCACTTTTTCAACATGAATTACTGAAAAGAAATCGGTGAAAAGCAAAATGCAAAAAGCTGGAACTAACATCACTAAAAAATTACCCGTTGTAATTGTTAAAGGCTTCATGTCCGAAAGGTATTTTTTTATCAAATTTACATTTGTAGCATAGCAAACGGAAGCAATTAAAACCAAAATGGTGTACCAATAATTTTGCCCAGGATTATTCACTGCGCCATTAAAAATCAACAACATTGTTCCAACCAAACCAACAATAACTCCAAAGATTTGTGTTCGTTTAAAATCCAATCCAAAAACCAATGTGCCAAGAATAAGCGTATTCAATGGTGTCAATGAATTTAAAATGGAACTTACCGAACTGTTGATTTGTGTTTGTGCTATAGCAAAAAGATAAGCAGGAATAAATGTTCCAAACATAGCCGTAATTGCAACATATTTCCATTTGTGCAACGGAATTTGCGTTACACTTTTAAACCCGATTATCAATAAAAACAAAGCACAAAAAATAATCCTCAGCGAACCCAACTGAAAAGCGGACAATCCAATCAATCCTTTTTTGATAAGAATAAACGAACTTCCCCAAATTAGTGCTAAAACGATTAAAAATCCCCATTTCAATTGTTGTGCTTTCATGCCTTTGATTTATTGAGTTCAAATTTTGTAATTATTTTAAGAATAATAACTTTAATTTTTAATTATTTTTGTCCTCACAAACAATATTGATTTCACAACATTAAAAATATAGCATTATGAATTTTACAAAATCTATAGTAACTCTAGCCTTAAGCTCGTTATTTTTTGTGTCCTGTAAAGAAACTGGAAGCAAGCCAGAAACCAATGCTAAAGACGAAGTAGCAACTGTTGAAAAGAAAGCAGCTCTAAAACCCGAAACGGCAGTTTTGAAAATTGATGGAATGACCTGTTCAATGGGTTGTGCCAAAACCATCGAAAGAAAACTAGCCGAAACCGAAGGCGTTCAAGAAGCAAAAGTAGATTTCGACAAAAAAGAAGCTACTGTTAGTTTTGACGCAGCGGTTTTAACGCCTGAAAAATTATCAAAAACCGTCGAAGCCACAGCCGATGGCAAAACCTATAAGGTTTCTGATATAAAAACAAAAGCATAATTTAAAATCCCGAAATTCTCGGGATTTTTTTATTTATTAAAAATTTACTTTTCTTTATTTATAGAAGTTATGCGCAACGGCAATTAAAACTTCGTATAAAATACTCTTTCAATACGTTATACGAATGTTATATGGTCAATTAAAAGACTTTCGTATATTTGAGTGTTACCAGATATTTTGAAAAAACAACACTTAACAGAAAATGAAGAAAATGACATATTTAATTATTGGAGTTTTAATAATCGGTGGAATTGCTTTTTTATACGCAAATTCAAAGAAGACAAATAAGAATAATTTGGAAACATTAGATAATGTAACGGAAAAAATTCAGCCTGAAATTGAAACAGAAAATTCTAAAAATGACAGTTTAACTTATTCCGAAAAATTAAACAAAACTAAAGAACTTTATCCATTCACAAAATGGAGAGCAAACTTTTTCGAATATGATATGGAACAATATACAGAAGAAAATTGTAATGAAGCCAAAAGCATATTTGACAATTTAATATCAAAACTTATAAAACTTGGCGAAAACGGAAACAAAACTGAAAAAGAAAAGTGTTTTGAAATTGCAATAAAATCACTAAATAAACTGAATGAAAAAGACACTGGTATTATTGAGACAGGTGAAAGAGAAGATTTATGTGAACTTATAGACAAAATAACACTTGCTTCGGGTTTAAATCCAAAAGATTATGCTGAAGGTGAAGGAATTGCTGATTTATGGAGAGAGTGGTAAAAAAAACATCTGCTAACAAGGGTTTTGCGTCAGGCGGGCTGAAGTACAAAACTCAACGGCAGTTTTTCAATTAAACATTAGTAATAAAACCAGCTTTTGTGCTTCGATTTCCCGCCCGAACGCAAAGCCCCAAAACGTTACATCAATCCATAAAAAAATAAAAAAATCAAACAACAATTTACTTCCACTGCAAACTTTCCATCAAATGTTGCATGTCGTCTTTGACATAGCTTG
>DAOLYL010000136.1:0-2503 GCA_035425765.1 Flavobacterium sp.
AACGAATTGATTTTGATTTTTTCTTTCTGCAATTCAATTTCTTCAAAACCTAGCGAGTTGCTCATTACTTGGTCGATGATGTTTTGCAAACGGTTGTTTTGTCGTTCTACCGTATCGATTATAGTATTGAAAATGGCTTCATTCTCTTTGATTTCTGGTCTTGACAACATTTTAGTAGAAACACTCAAAGTTGATAAAGGTGTTTTTAATTCGTGCGTAATATTATTAATAAAATCGGTTTTAACATCGCTTACTTTTTTCTGTTTGATTAGTGATTTTATGGTGATGACAAAAAGCGTTATCAAAACCACCATCGAAAAAATAGCCAGAATTAGAATGGAAGTCATTCGACCTAAAATAATTTGTTCTGCGTTGTGCACTGAGACATACAGACTGTCTTCTGTTAGAAGTTTATAATTTCCATTTTGGATGGCGCTGGTTGTTCCCACATAATTTCGAACTAAAAAAGCATTGTCTAGCGAAGCCAAATCACCATAAATAGAATTGCCAATCAATGGTTTTTCTGAAAAAATGGTGTCGGTTTCAGTGGTATTATTGAAGACAATAAATTTATTCACCACAACAGCAAAGGTAATTTCGCTTTCGGGAAATTCTTTGTTCAGTTTTTCCTTTAAACGTAGCGTTAAAATATCACGATATTCATTGGCTAACAAATCACTTTTAACGTTGTATCGGTAGCTTTTGTTGTGGATTATTTTTTCGAGTAAACTTTTGTAAAGTACATCTTTTTTGAGAAAAACACTGGAATCGAGTTCGGTGTAATTATTGGTGATGTTGCCAATTTTTTCTTTTACTTCCGTGTGAAATTGTTCTACTTTATAGTCATAAGTAGTTTTGACCAAATAAACCTGAATCGCGCAAAGCAGCAACAAAACCAGTGCTGAAAAACCAATTAACAAATTTATTTTTTTCTTCATACGAATAAATGATACTTCAAAAATAGCGGATTTGATTTAGAAAATGCGTTTTAACTTCGGATTAACTTTGGATTAACCTAGAAATTAAAAAATCAGAGTTTAAAGAGAAAAGCATTAATGAAAATTCGGGAAGGATAAAGGAACTATTCTTCTTCGTTGTCTTCGTCATCGCTTTCACTTTCCTCATCACTTTCAAACTCAAAAAAAGTAAACACCGAACCACCATAATTCTTCTGAAATGAAAAATTACTCATTTGTTCCAGTTTCGTGTATTTTGAATGTTCTACAACCAGCATTCCTTCTTCGTCTAGGAGTTCGTTTTCAAAAATAAGTTCGACGATTTTTTCAAACTCTTTTTGCTCCATTCCATACGGCGGATCGGCAAAGATAATATCGTAGTTTCCTTTATGTTTTTCTAAAAATTTAAAAACATCACTTTTCAAAGCGGTAATGTCAAAGTCAAATTCTTTGGCGGTTTTCTTGATGAAGTTCACACAACCCATATCGCCATCAACACACAAAATAGGAGTACAACCACGCGATGCAAATTCATAACTAATGCTTCCAGTTCCTGCAAAAAGTTCCAAAACTTTTAGTTCAGAAAAGTTGAAATGATTGTTCAGCACATTGAAAACGGCTTCTTTGCTCATATCAGTTGTTGGACGAACCGGTAAGTTTTTTGGCGGTGCAATTCGTCTGCCTTTGTATTTGCCAGAGATTATTCTCATGAGTGGAGTAGGATGAAGTGTTCTCTATTCTGTGTTTCGGTGAAGGAATTAAACATAAAACTCACATTCATCAACGAAGTGTTTCTCACATATTTATACGCCATTTGAAACAGCGAACTTTCCTCGTTTATTTTTCCTAACAGTTCCAATTTGAAATGTTCCGGATTGAGATGTAATTGTTCCGCAGTGAAGAGAATATAATAGATAAAATCTTCGGGTGTTTTATAGTCGAACGAATTGTAAAATTCTAGTTTTTGATTTTGAATGACCACAATTTCAAAATGAGTTTCGCTCACGTGAACAAACATTTTTCTATCGTCGATATTTTTGGAAAGGTCTAGCAGTTTTTCAATCAAAATCGTATTGGCATGACGGTAATCAAAAGCACCAAACTGGTCGATGAAGTAGTTGTTCATATTCACATAAGGAATGTACACATTGTTCATCTCATAGTTAGGCAATTGGTCAAAGGCAAAGAAATCGGTTTCAAAAACTTTAGTATTGAATTGCAGATAACTGCCAAGGTATTCTTCATCAAACAAAGCATTAGGAACAAAAGTCGATAAATTATTACTATGGATAATCACCACTTCGTCATAGCCCGATTTTAGTTCAGGATATTTTATAAACGCCTCACTGAATAGTGATTCAATTTTAGTATTGATTTGAAAATTAGTAACCGGTATTTTGTCAAGCCCAATGGGTTTATTGGTCAAGGTATCAAAAATAGCAAACGACAAACCATTCAAGGAAACTTGAATCGCTAGTTTTTTATACATTTTGTCGATAACGCTAGTGTTTTGCCACATGATTTTATAGAAAAAGCAAACTTACAAA
>DAOLYL010000136.1:2603-6661 GCA_035425765.1 Flavobacterium sp.
AAAAAAACCAACAATTCTCAATGACTTCATCTCAGTTTTACAGCGTTTTGAAAAACCAATTTCCGTTTCAACCCACCGTAAAACAGGATATCTTTTTCCAGCAAATTGCACAGTTTCTGATTAATAAAAACACCAACGAAGTCTTTGTTCTAAAAGGTTATGCTGGAACGGGGAAAACCACCGTTGTTTCCACCATAGTCAATAACTTGGTCGAGATTAAAATGAAATATGTTTTGCTGGCGCCAACAGGTCGTGCGGCAAAAGTCATTGCCAACTATTCTAATAAACCAGCGTTTACTATCCACAAAAAAATCTATTATCCTAAAAAAGGAAGTTCGGGTGGCGTTTCGTTTACGATGAAAGAAAACAAACACACCAATACGATTTTCATAGTAGATGAATCGTCCATGATATCGGATGTGAATACAGAATCGAAACTTTATGAAAACGGTTCGCTGCTCGACGATTTGATGTCTTATGTCTATAACGGAACCAACTGCAAGTTGATACTCATTGGCGATACGGCACAGTTGCCGCCAGTTCAATTGGATGTTAGTCCTGCGCTTGACACGAATGCCTTGGCGATGCACTACAACAAAGAAGTATTTTCCATTGAGCTAGACGAAGTAATGCGTCAGGAAGAAAAATCAGGGATTTTATATAACGCTACTGAGTTGCGCGAACTGCTGAAAAGTCATTTTGTAGATACGTTTCAGTTTAATGTAAAATCGTTTAAAGACATCGTTCGGCTAACGGATGGTTTTGATATTCAAGACGCCATTCAAGGTGCGTATAGTAATTATAGCATAGAAGACACGTGTTTTATTGTGCGTTCCAACAAGCGCGCCAACCAATACAACCAACAAATCCGTAGCAAGATATTAGACAAAGAAAGCGATCTTTCCGTTGGCGATTATCTCATGGTGGTGAAGAACAACTATTTTTGGCTTAAGGAAACAGACGAAGCCGGATTTATTGCCAATGGTGATATTGTAGAAGTATTGCAAATTTTCAATTTCAAAGAGTTGTATGGTTTTCGGTTTGCGAATGTCAAAATCAGGATGGTCGATTACCCGAACCAAAAACCGTTAGAAACCATTGTCTTGCTAGATACCATTACCAGCGAGTCGCCATCATTAACTTATGAAGAAAGCAACAAACTCTACCAAGAAGTCATGAAAGACTATGAAGGCGAACCGCAATACCGCAAATTCCTAAAGGTGAAAAACAACGAATACTTTAACGCTTTGCAAGTTAAATTCTCTTACGCGATTACGTGTCACAAAAGCCAAGGCGGACAATGGAACACCGTTTTTATTGAGCAGCCGTATTTACCCGATGGTATTACTGTAGATTATATTCGTTGGCTCTACACTGCCGTTACTCGTGCCAAAGATAAATTGTATTTGATTGGGTTTAAGGAAGAGAGTTTTGAGGAGTGATTTTTTTCTCTCTAAACCTGACAGGTTTTGAAAACCTGTCAGGTTTAGAGCTATATACCTAGAAAATTTTCAACCTCAAAATTATTTATTACTTCTTCATGAACCAATTTAAAGTTTTCAATACTATTGAAAACAGTGATAACTTCATTTCGTTGGAGTTTAGTAGGTTTATCTGAAAGGCAACTTTGATATGAACTCCAAGGATATTCTAAAGGATGTTCACATATATTGTGATGAACAGGATTTTTATGAATGTAAACAATTACATTTTGGAAATAAGTATCATAATTAATCTCTTTCCGTCTAAACGGTCTTTCAAATAAAGCACCATGTCGATTATAACTTTTATTAAAAGCTTTAGTGTAGGCGTTAAAAAGGTTTGAAAAAGATTGCGATGGTAGAATTTTCTTTTCAAGTGTTATTTCATTACTATTTTTAATTCTTACCAAAAAATGAAAGTGATTTTTCATTAAACACCACGCATACGTTTCTGCTACTGGATTAATATGATAATCATAAAGTTTAAGAAAATGTTCAAAGTTGGTCTTTTCTTTGAAAAGTGTAGCGCTATTAATTCCGCGATTATAGATGTGGTAGTATTTGCCGTTTTCTAGTGCTTGTATCATAACTGTTTGGCTTATATTGAATTACAAATATAAAATTATTTTTAATATTGTAAACAAATAAATGTTGTCTTTACTTTCTAAACCTGACAGGTTTTTAAAACCTGTCAGGTTTCCAACCGTTAACTAAATTGCCGTTATTTATGCCAATACAAATTGTATTTGATTGGGTTTAAAGAAGAGTGTTTTAAGGAGTGATTTTTTCTATCTAAACCTGACAGGTTTTTAAAACCTGTCAGGTTTCAATGATATCTAACAATAATTCCCGCCAAATTCCGTTATTTTGCTCTTTAATACTATAACTTTGAAGATAATCATCCTTACTCCAATGGACATAGAGCGCGACAAAGTGCTAAACGCTTTGGCTCGTATTCCTAATTTGAATGCTAATTATGAGGTACTTGTTTCTGGTATTGGTCGTGAAAGCACAGCTAAAACCATGATGGCGTTGCCGCCACACGATGTTTGTATCTTAATGGGTTTTGCCGCTGTGGTGGGAAAAGCAACGCACTTGCCGGATTATCTCCAACTGGGTAAACCTATCGAAATCACCAATGCTTCGCTCTATGGCTATGAAGGTGGTTTGTTTGAAAACGGTGCGCCAATCCTTGCCGAACCCAAGTTGGGTTTGCCGTGCTTGGCATCGTTAACCTCAGATAAATTTGTGCGCACTACCGATTTAGCCGAAAAGACCGTAGTCAACATGGAAGATTATACCTTTATGTATTTAAAAAAACCACAGGATTTTATTGTTAGAATTATTTCTGATTTTTTACCTCACGAAACGGAAATCGATTTTTTTGAAGAAGTAAAAACGATTGACTTTCTGGAAGGAGTGAAGGCAGTGGATGGGAACTACTAGGTTTAAAGCAATGTATTAAGTGTTCCATGTTGAGATTATTTTATCAACTTTCCATTTGTTATTTATTTTTATGATGTAAACTGTCCAACCGCTACCACATTTATACTGATCGCAACATCGATATGACATTGAAAATAAACCTTTTGTTTGAGCGTTATCTAATTTAATGTTAGAAAGACCTAATTTACCACAGAAAAACAATTCTGTATCATCTAAATTCTTTTTTTCTAGTTCGGATGAAAACATAAACCGATACTTATCATCATGTAATGTAAAAGAGAGTTTTTGAGATTTTAAGTTTTTTATTTTTATTATGTCTTTGTTAATTTTAGTGTTATAGGAAGAATCAATATCCATTGAAGAAGTTTTATACTCTTTTAAAAAATTGATTTGCTCTTCTGAATTTAAAATTTCAGTTGAATCTTTAATGATAATAAGCATTTTATCATTTTCATAAATGTTTTTAATGCTATCATTTGTTGGTGGTGGCAAAACACCAAAGCGAATAGTATCTAAAACAGGTAAAAGAACACTTTCAAAGATTTGTTCTTGCTCTTTATGTGAAATCTCTTTTTTACCACACGAACACAAAAGAAAAAATAGAAGTAAAGGAATGTATTTCATAGTTTTGAGGTTGGGGTTTTCTAAACCTGACAGGTTTTTAAAACCTGTCAGGTTTAAAGTTACTCACACTAACAATCATAGTTAGAATAATTAAGTTTTTCATATCTATCTTCATACAGTTGTATGTCTTTAGTGCTTAGTGCTGCTTTTTTTAGCACGACTTTCAACTGCCTTTTGGTATCTGGGCTAATCCAAATGCCATTGAAACCTTCTTTGGTTTTTTGTAGTATCAAAACACCACTAAATTGATACTCCGTAAAAATAAATTGCCCTTTATCATTAGACGTAATTTCCAACTGCAACCAGTTGCTCAGTTTGTCGTATTTATACATGCCTTTATACACCAACTGAGGAGTACAACCATTATCCTCTGATTCTAAATACATCGTTACAGGCATCTTGCCATCAATAGTTCCTTTATACAAATAGGATTTGGTGTTTTGACCTAATGCTATTGTGATAGTAAATAGGAGTAGAAAGGTGTATAATGGTTTCATGGGTATTCTT
>DAOLYL010000137.1:0-6510 GCA_035425765.1 Flavobacterium sp.
AAATTATGGCGTTTGTATTTTGATGATAATGGTTTGATTGTAACCAACGACGAACCAACTCCAGAAATGTATAAATCATTACACAAAACCATCAAAAAAGTTACTGAAGATATCGAGAATTTCTCGTTCAATACATCGGTTTCACAGTTTATGATTTGCGTAAATGAATTATCGCAATTAAAATGCAATCACAGAGCCATTTTAGAACCTTTAGCGGTTTTAATTTCGCCTTATGCACCACATATTGCGGAGGAATTATGGTCTCAGTTAGGTCATCAAGGTTCTATTGCTACCATTGATTTCCCAGTATATGAAGAAAAGTATTTAGTAGAATCTGAAAAAGAATATCCAGTTTCATTCAATGGAAAAATGCGTTTTACAATTAAGTTACCTTTAGACTTAACCAAAGATCAAATTCAAGAAATTGTTCTTGCAGACGAACGTACCATCAAACAATTGGACGGTAGAATACCAAACAAGATTATTATCGTACCTGGAAAAGTAATTAATCTAGTAGGTTAATTATAAAAAAACATACTTTTTATACAAACAACCCTATTTTTTATAGGGTTGTTTTGTTTTTATATCGATTATTTTAACTTTTAACCCTAAAAATTTCATATTTTAAAATAAAATTACAACTTTTGAGGAAATTAAAATCATAGAATTATGAAAATAGGTGTCCCAAAAGAAATTAAGAACAATGAAAGTAGAGTAGGAATGACTCCTGCAGGTGTTTTTGAACTAACTAAAAACAACCACATAGTGTTTGTTCAATCCACCGCTGGCGACGGAAGTGGTTTTTTTGACGAAGACTACCGAAACGTTGGCGCGATCATCGTCAAGTCGATTGAAGAAGTGTACAGCTTGAGCGAAATGATTATAAAAGTAAAAGAACCCATCGCCGAGGAATATCCACTGATTAAACCACACCATATATTATTTACTTATTTCCACTTTGCATCAAGCGAAGCGTTAACCGTAGCCATGCTAAAGAGCAAAGCCGTTTGCATCGCTTATGAAACAGTAGAAGATACCGATGGAAGTTTACCCCTTTTAACTCCAATGTCCGAAGTGGCTGGTCGAATGGCTATCCAACAAGGTGCTAAATATTTAGAAAAACCAATCAAAGGTAGAGGCGTTCTACTTGGTGGCGTTCCTGGCGTTCCTCCAGGAAGAGTTTTAGTACTCGGAGCAGGTGTTGTTGGCGTTCAAGCCGCAAAAATGGCAGCAGGTTTAGGTGCTCACGTAACCATTTTAGACACCAATATGAAACGCCTTCGCTACGTAAACGATGTGATGCCTTCGCATGTAGTAACCGAGTTTTCAAGCGAGTACAACATTAGACGACACATCAAAGACCACGATTTAATCATTGGTGGCGTTTTAATAAAGGGTTCAAAAGCACCCAAATTGATTACCAAAGAAATGCTAAAAGAAATGCGTCCAGGAACAGTTATCGTAGATGTAGCAGTCGATCAAGGCGGTTGTTTTGAAACAACAGTACCAACTACTCACGAAAACCCAACCTATATAATAGACGATGTTATTCACTATTGCGTTGCCAATATGCCTGGTGCAGTTCCTTATACATCTACTATGGCGTTGACTAATGTAACTTTGCCTTACGTTCTTTCACTTGCTAATTTAGGTTGGGAAAAAGCATGCGAAAAAGATGTGTCTTTAGCCAAAGGGTTAAACATCGTTAACGGAAAATGTGTTTATAAAGAAATCATCGATGCGTTTGATTGGAAAGAAAATCACTTTGTTAGCGAACCCGAAACCGTATAAAAATCAAAATTAGAGTTATGAAAATCCCAAACTAGAATATGGTTTGGGATTTTTTTTGTAACATTTTTTTATTTCTACGTATAATAGATAAATGTCAACTTGTCATTTATAAAATTTGGCGTATAATTTGATGATTAATAAATAAATTAAAAAAATAACGACATGATAGGATATTATATTTTACTCGGAGCCATCGCTTTAGTAAGCTGGTTAGTAAGTTCAAAACTGAAAAGCAAATTTGCAGAATACTCAAAAATTCACTTAAGAAACGGCATGTCTGGCGCCGAAATCGCAACACAAATGCTTCAAGACAACGGCATTTATGACGTAAAAGTAATTTCAACACCAGGACAATTAACCGATCATTACAACCCAACAGACAAAACGGTTAACCTTTCAGAAGCGGTTTATAATCAACGAAATGCTGCCGCAGCTGCAGTTGCCGCACACGAATGTGGACACGCAGTCCAACACGCAACGGCTTACAGTATGTTACAATTACGCTCACAATTAGTGCCAATCGTAAATGTATCATCAACACTTTCACAATGGTTAATTTTTGGAGGATTAATTCTTGGTGCCGCAGCAGGTTTAGGATTTGGATTTTACATCGCTGTAATTGGTTTAGTCTTAATGGCAGTAGCAACAGCGTTCAGTTTTATCACATTACCAGTAGAATATGACGCAAGTAACCGTGCATTGGCATGGTTAAAAAATAAAAATATGCTTTCGCAACAAGAATATGCTGGTGCCGAAGATGCTCTAAAATGGGCAGCGCGAACTTATGTCGTAGCAGCAATCGGAGCTTTAGCATCACTACTTTATTGGGCGATGCAAGTCTTTGGAAGCAGAGATTAAATACAAAATCCGTTACGAAAGTGGCGGTTTTTTTTCTTTAACTATTTTGAAGCATCATGATTTTTCCAAAACGTTTTATCAGAGTTTATTTTTTCAAATAAATTCAATTCGTCTTTATAGGATATTTTATTTAGATTTTCGGTCTTAAAGTTTTTCCAAGTTGAACTTATATTGATTTTAAGAGGAGTTGTTGTTTCATCTGATGTATATAATTTCCCAGACAACTCTATTTCAGAACTTGTTAGAAAATAGAAATCATTTTTTTTTTCAAAAACAGTTTCTATGGTTTCACTGCTTATTTCCTTCTTAGAGTATTTTTTATCCCAACCATAGATATCATGTTTAGAATTGTCGGGATTTTCCAAAAACTCCCAATTTTCAATGATTTTTACAATGGCATAATCATCTTTGTTGATGAGTAAAGTTCCTGAATAAACACTAGGATTTCCACGATGAGTGAAAGTGAAATGATTTCTAGGAATAGAAAAATCAATTACATATACATTTTGATTATTGTGTAATTTGATTTCATTCAGTTTATAAATGAATTTTTTTGATTTTCGGCTGTTCAAAAACTTACTATACATTATAGGATTGTTGTATGATAAACTCCAAAATTGACGAATGCTTGTTGGAATAAATTCATTTTTAATATTCCATCTAACTTCTTTTAATTGTTTCGAATTTCTATCAATTTGATTATAACCTTGATCATATTGGTCATTTATAAAATCAATATCAGTAGTTGTTTCATTCTGAACTTTAACAGTAACATTTGAATATTGTAGTGAATTAAAAGGATTGGTTGGATAGTTTTTGGTTATATTTTCTATTGTTTTCTTGATTATTGAATATACAAACTTTTTGCTGTAATTATAAACGACAACATTATCTAAAGCATTAATTTCAGATTGTTGATTATTCGATTTGTCTAAATTATTTGGTTTTACAGTTTTATTAAGGTTAGAATTTGCTAAATCATTTGTTTTAAATTTTCGATCATTTTCTTCATTATCAATAGGTGTTGATGGTTTCACTTCATTAAAATGTAAATAACCATCATGTAATAAATCCAACCTTGATTCAATAAACTCCATAGGACTAAATAATCTGTTTAATTGTGTTTTTTTCATTTCATCTTGCTGAGATGAAACAAACAAATGCGGTTTGTTTTGGTTTTTTAAAAAATATTCAAATGACTTTGGATTTATTGGAGTTTTGCTCCAAACGTTATTTAAATAGATTGAGTCAGCAGAAGTAACTAAAGCTAAACTATATATTTTTTCTTTTAACTCTTTTTTTAAATAAGAACCCATCGAAATAAATTCTTTGATAATAGGTGTTTTTACAGAAGACAAATCGTTGGCAAAATGGACATTTGCACCCCAACAAATTATTTTTTCATTTGGATGTTCTTTTATATAAGATAATAGATTGTAAGCCATTTGCTTATCCCGAATATTATCATCTGAACTTGTGTAAAAAGCGCTTACTACTGGTTCGTTTTTGATGTAACTATCTTCACCAATGGATAAAAGACTTTTTATTATTTGTTTCCAATAAAAATGAGTTTCACTTTTTGGTTTCTTATCGATACTAGTTATTAAGTTATTTAGTGCCGATTTAAATTTTTCGTAACTAATATCTTCTTCATCAAAAACGCCCGAATTATTAATAGATTCTAACAATAATTCGAAATCATCTTGATTGAGATTTAGTTTAAACTGATTGAGTCTGCAATAGTCAACGAAGTCTTTTACAAGTTGTTCTTTGCCATATTCTGCTGTGATTTGACTGTCAAATCCAATAATTTTTAATTTAGTTTTATTTTCATCAAAAAAAGTTATAAAACTCTGAAATTCTTTGGTTTTACTCCAAATAGAGAACAATGATTTTTCAAGAGCAATCTTTGTTTTTTCTCCTTTATTGATGTTGTCTTGTGCTTTCCAAACATCATATATTCCTGATTCGAAAGCAATAGTATTAAAATCTAACTCTTGATGTAGGTATTTTATAATTTCGGTTTTTATTTCAAAAACATTTCCATCAAAATGAGTGTTTTCTCCGAGCATTACCACTTGAGCATTTTTTAATTCGTCTTTCAAAAACGAAAAGTCTTGACTGCTCAAATTTTTGGGAAGCGTTACTACTTTTGGATTACTATTTTGAGCATTTCCGTAGAAAATGATGAGACTAAATAGTAAAAAAAGTGTCTTTTTCATTGTGTATGTTTTTGAGCTTTAAAGATAGTTTTTCCCAGCTCAAAATTGCAATTATCTTTAATAACCTTAACACTACAGCTGAATTTGTCTTTCAATTTGTTGTTCGAGAGAAATAAAAGTTTCTGTTCTTGAAACACCATCAATCGGTTGAATTTTTTTGTTCAGCAACTGCATCAAATGTTCGTTATCGCGACAAATAATTTTGATAAGAATAGACCAGTTTCCAGTAGTATAATGACATTCCAACACTTCAGGGATTTTTTTCAACTCACGAACCGCATCCGAATTGCTAGAAGCTTTGTCAAGATAAACACCAATAAACGCCATTGTTTTATAACCCAAAACTTTGTTGTCAATCACCACTTTTGAACCTGCAATAACGCCAGCATCTTCTAGTTTTCGCAACCGTTGATGAATTGCCGCACCAGAAATTCCAATTTTATTCGCAATTTGTAGAATAGGTTTTCGAGCATCTTCCATCAAATCACGAAGAATTTCTTTATCGATACCATCAATTTCTATTTGTAACTGATTTATTTTCATTTTCAACTAATTTGAAAGTAAAAATAAGATTTTTGTTTTAAATAAGAATTAAAAAATAAGTATTGGTTATTATTTAATTTAAAACCATTAAGAAATTAAGTTTCATTAAGAAAGTTAACAAAAATAAAAATGGAAAATCTTTTAGCCCTGATTGTAGTGGTATCGTCTTTTGGGACGATAGAAACGGAAAGCAGGAATTACCATCACTGATAATTCCCGAACGATTCGCTTCTAGTTATAAATTAATTTCCTAATAATCTATCCGGATTATAACCAACATAAGGCATTTCAGTTTCTTTGAAAATCACGCCAAACTCCTCAAGCTCTTTTATGATAGGCAAATAAACTTCTTTGTTGATAGGCAATTGAACTCCTGGTGTTGTTATTTTTCCGTTCAGTATTTGAATAGTTGCCATTGCAACAGGCAAACCTACTGTTTTTGCCATGGCAGTATAGGTTTGGTCATCGCCAATGCAAACCATTTTAGAATCGATTTGTTTTTTCTCACCATTGATTTCATATCCAAACTTGTGATACATTACAATCATGTCTTTGTCTTCTGGTTGCAAAGCCCAGCTGTCGTTAAGGATATGTTCTAATATTTGGGCTGGCGAAGCATTTTTTAGTCCAACAATTTTAGTTGGGTTGAATAAATCGAGTTCTAATAATTTATCCCACATGATATCGTCTTGTTCAATGCCAAGTTGCAAACGGGTTTTCATTTCTACACTATCAGTCGGCGAATAAGGCAAAAAGGAGTTGATGAAGTCACGGTAAGTCATGGTTTCTGAGTTTTCCATCACATAAGTGTCATCGGTCATTCCAAGTTGAACAAACATATTCCAAGCTTTTGAATAACCCACACGACGAATCGTTCCTCGATATAAAGTCAAAATATCGTCAAGTCCATAAACACTTCTGTATTTTAATGAATCACGATTAGCATAGGCTTCAAATTTTCTAAAACCTTCGACTTCTAGAAATTCAGTTCTTCGGAAGAGTTTATTATAAGGAATGTATTTGTATTTTCCTTCTTGAATAAATTTTGCTGCGCCACCTTGACCTGCTAAAACTACGTTTCTTGGTGCCCAAGTGA
>DAOLYL010000138.1:0-6436 GCA_035425765.1 Flavobacterium sp.
AACAAAATCCAACTTCCAATGTATTTGATGCCTTGCAAAACGTAAACGGTTTGCGTCCACAAAACAACTGCAATGTTTGCAATACTGGCGACATTAGAATTAACGGACTTGATGGTCCATATACGATGGTAACCATTGACGGAATGCCTATCGTTAGTGCGTTGGGAAGCGTTTATGGTTTGTCTGGAATTCCAAATTCGATGATTGAAAAAATTGAAGTCGTAAAAGGTGCAGCATCTACTTTATACGGTAGCGAAGCCGTTGGCGGATTGATTAATATTATTACTAAAAGACCAAAAGCTGTTCCGCAATTTACTGCCGATATTTTCTCCACTTCTTGGCTAGAAAGCAACATCGACATTGGTTATAGAACTTCTTTAGGTAGAAAAGCAGATGTGTTAATTGGTGTAAATTATTTCAATTACAACCATCCAATTGACGAAAATAACGACAATTTTACGGATGTTGCTTTGCAAAACCGCGTGTCTGTTTTTAGCAAATGGAATTTCAACCGAAAATCAGAAAAAGAATTCAGCATTGTTTCACGCTATTTATATGAAGATCGTTGGGGTGGCGAAATGCAATGGAATAAAAGTTTTCGTGGCGGAAGCGAAATCTATGCCGAAAGCATTTACACTTCACGTTGGGAACTTTTAGGAAGATATCAATTGCCAACGGCTGAAAAAATGTTTCTTCAATTTTCACTAATTGCGCACGACCAAAATTCTGTTTATGGAAATTCGCTTTTTCTTGCCAATCAAAAAATTGCATTCGGACAATACCTTTGGGATAAAAACCTAAAAAATCATTCGTTGCTTTTTGGCGCGGCTTTTCGATATCAATATTATGACGATAATACGCCAGCAACCAATACGAGTAATTCGTCTGAAATTTATAGCTTATTTGCTCAAGATGAAATTCAATTTTCTGAAAAATCGAGTATTTTGTTGGGTTCACGATACGATTATAATTCGGCTCACGGTTCAATTTTTACACCAAGATTAGCTATAAAATGGAAACCAACAACTAATGATATTTTGCGATTAAACTTTGGAACAGGTTTTAGAATTGTAAATTTATTTACCGAAGATCATCAATCATTATCGGGTTCGCGAGAAGTTATTTTGACCGAAAATTTAAAACCTGAAACATCCTATAATCTGAATTTGAATTACTTAAAAAAATATGTTTTGAATAATTCTGGCGTAATCAATCTAGAATTTTCGGCTTGGCATACGTATTTTACCAACAAGATTTTTGCCGATTATGATGTCAATCCTAATCAAATTGTTTACGATAATTTGAACGGTTATTCCAAAATTTTAGGACTTAGTACAAATGTAGATTGGATTACACCTTTTGGCTTAAAAGCAACCGTTGGTGCCAGTTTTTTTGATGCCAAAACGAAACAAGACAACCGAAAATTTACGCCGCTTTTCACCGAAAAATATACAGTAAATTGGGCAATTAACTATGAAATTCCCAAGTGGTTTTTATCGTTTGATTACACCGGAAATCTTACCGGAAGTATGCGATTACCTTTGCTGGGCGAACTCGATCCAAGACGTGAATATTCCTTACCATTTAGCATTCAGAATATTCAAATCACTTATAAAAAAATTCACGATTTAGAAATTTATTCGGGTGTAAAAAATCTTTTTAATTGGACACCCAATCGTGGAAATCCTTTTATAATTGCACGTTCCAATGATCCATTTGATGAAAATGTTCAGTATGACAGCAACGGAAATGTAATTCCAACGGCTGATAATCCTTATGGTTTGACATTTGATCCAACATATGCTTATGGACCAAATCAAGGCATTCGGTTTTTTCTGGGATTGCGATATCATATTGATTAACATTTGTTTGATTTCAAATTCCTTTAGATTGCTTATTTTTGAACCATGCAACACTATCATTACATATTTACAGGTTCAGGATTAGCAGCATTGATGACGGTTTATGAAATGATTTTATCAGAGAAATTCAATGATAAAACCGTTTTACTAATTGATGAAAATCCTAAAAAAGTTAATGATAGAACTTGGTGTTTTTGGGACGAAAAACAATCTTTTGATGAAATCGTATCCAAAAAATGGGATGTTGCACTTTTTGCCGATGCAACCTTTCAACGAGATTTAAAATTGCGTCCGTATCAATACAAAATGGTTCGTGGATTGGATTTTTATAATTTAGTTTTTGAATTAATTTCAAAGCAAAAAAATATTCATTTTTTAAACGAAAAAGTGATTGACTTTGAAGAACTTGGCAATCATTGCGTTGTAAAAACCGAAAATAAAAATTTTACTTGCAATCAAATTTTCAATTCCATTTATAATCCAGAAATTGTAAAAAATCAAACGAAATATCCGTTGTTGCAACAGCATTTTATCGGTTGGTTTATACAATCCGACGAAAAAGTTTTCAATCCAAATAAGGCAACTTTTATGGATTTTTCGATAAATCAGAACGGAAATACACGATTTATGTATGTGCTGCCAACTTCCGAAACCGAAGCTTTACTGGAATACACATTATTTTCGGCAGATTTACTTTCAAAAGCTGAGTATGAAAATGAAATTCAAAATTACATTCAGAAATTAGGAATTACCAAATACAAAATCATCGAAAAAGAACAAGGAAATATTCCGATGACGTGTTATGAATTTTGGAAAAACAATTCTAAAAACATCATTAACATTGGTTCTGCTGGTGGATGGACAAAAGCGAGTACAGGTTATACTTTTAAAAATACGACCAAAAAATCTAAGGAATTAGTCAACTTTCTTTCATCGGAAACTGACTTTAGAAAATTTCATAAAAAAGACAAATTTTGGTTCTACGACTTATTGTTTATCGATGTTTTATTTCGAAGAAATGACTTAGGTTCAACCGTATTTTCGGCGTTATTTAAAAAAGGAAATCCAATCTTAATTTTCAAATTTCTAGACGAAGAAACTACGTTTTGGGAAGATTTGCAAGTGATTTGGAAATGCCCGAAAGGATTGTTTGTTAAAGCAGCGTTAATGCGAATTTTCAGATAAACAACTTTTATATCTTTATCGAAATTTAATACTGATGAAGAATCTAATTCTGCTTTTTACATTATTTTCAGCTGCTCTTTCTTTTAGTCAAGAAGAAAAAAACAAAGAACAAGAAAAAATCGTTGAAGAATTTTTAACCAATTGTGCCGAAAAATACAATTATACTATTCAAATGGCTGAATGGCAAGAATGTCTTGATAATGGTTTGAAAAAAGACAGTACAATTGCCTATTTGTGGCAACAAAAAGCAATGCCGTATTTTAAAGCTAGAAAATATGAAATTGCAATGCCGTTTCTAGACAAAGCGGTAAAATTTAATCCAAAAAGATGGCAATCATATCGCGGATTTATGAAATGTATTTTTACAAAATCATACAAAGATGCCATTGCCGATTTTGAAGATTGCAAGAAGAAATTTGGCAACAGTTATGTCATGGATCATTCCTATGATTTTTATATTGCGATTTCCTATTTACAGCTCAATGAATATGAAAAAGCCGAAAAATTACTCCAAAATTACGTAACCGAAATGCTTGAAAAACGCAATGGATTAGAACATCACACGGCGTACTTTTATCTCGGAATTACAAAATATGAACTAAAGAAATACGAAGAAGCAATTGCCATCTATGACAAAGCTTTGAAAATCTATCCTAATTTTTCTGATGTAAAATATCATAAAGCAATTTGCTTACTACTTACTGGAAAAAATGATGATGCAAAAGAAATGCTATCTCAAGCAAAAGAAGATTTTAAAAAAGGGTATAAATTAAATGAAGACAATGTGTTTTATGAAACTTATCCATATCAATTGCAAGGTTATTTTTTAGGTTTATAACTAACTATTTAATCTATCAAACCATAACAAATCTTTATGATTTGGTTTCTAATAACAAGCAAAAAACTTTGTAACTTTGCACTAGATTTTTTAAATCTAAAATTTAATATCAAATATTTAATATCAAAAGATATGTATCCAGAAGAAATGGTAAAACCAATGAGAGCAGAACTTTCTGACGCTGGTTTTCAAGATTTATATAATGCAGAAGAAGTAAAAAACGCGATTAAAGCAGAAGGAACAACACTTGTAGTTGTAAATTCGGTTTGTGGTTGCGCTGCAAGAAAC
Organism: Flavobacterium sp.; assembly: GCA_035425765.1. GTDB lineage: Bacteria > Bacteroidota > Bacteroidia > Flavobacteriales > Flavobacteriaceae > Flavobacterium. The sequence continues at coordinate 4,174 of DAOLYL010000138.1, forward strand.
GCTCGTCCAGGAGCAAAAATGAGTTTGGACGGAGCAAAAAAACCAGATCATTTAGTAACGGTTTTTGCAGGAGTTGACAAAGAAGCGGTTGATGCTGCAAGAGAAGAAATGTTTCCTTTTCCTCCATCATCTCCAAGTATGGCTTTATTCAAAAACGGTGAATTGGTTCACATGTTAGAACGTCACCACATTGAAGGTCGACCAGCAGAAATGATTGCTGAGAATTTAAAAGACGCTTACGAAGAATTCTGTTAAAAAGTAAAATCCTTTCAATCGAAAGGATTTTTTTATTTCTAAACGCAACCTTTTTGAAGTTTTTCTATCTAATAATAAAATTGCTTTGAAATTGTTTGACCTAAACCAAAAACCGATGAAAACCCTTTTTAAAACATTTATTCTTTTAATTGCATTTTTATCTTTTAATTGCTCTGGTTCTGATGATAATTCGGCGTTGAGTGATGATGTGATTACACAACCAATTCTTGATGCAAAAAAAGTTGAAATAATCAATTATATAAACACTTTTGATTGTTCAGGAAGTTGTAATTATATTGCTTTTGGCAGTAAACCTTGTGGTGGACCAAAAGAATATTTGCTTTTTCCAAGCTCTGTAAATCTTACTCAATTGCAACAAATGGTTACAGAATACAACGAAATGGATCATCAATACAATATTCAAACGAATGCTATTTCTGATTGCGCTGTTGAGTTACCACCAAATTCAGTTGAATGTGTAAACGGAGATTGTGTTGTTATAAATTAAAGGTTAAATTTGCTATGAAGAAGAAATCCCTTTCCGTTGAAAAACGGTTAGGGTTTTTTTATTTTCAAACCACAAAGTACACAAAGAAAGCATAAAGAACACTATTATTTTAGTAGTATTTTATTCTTTGCGAACTTTGCGAAAAAAACTTTGCGCCTTTGCGGTAAAACCTTAAATTTGCACCCGAATTCTTCCATTTAGAGTTCAAAATATATTTCTCACTTAACGTTTATAGCATGCAACTGTACAACACCTTAAGCGCAGAAGAAAGAGCACAATTAATTGATGAAGCCGGACAACAACGTCTTACATTATCTTTCTATGCGTATGCCAAAATTGAAGATCCCAAAAAATTTCGCGACGATTTATTTATCCAATGGAACAAACTCGATGCTCTTGGTCGAACTTATGTAGCCAAAGAAGGAATTAATGCTCAAATGAGTGTTCCAGCAGAAAACTTTGAAGCTTTTAGAGAAACTTTAGTAGCTTATGATTTTATGAAAAACATTCGTCTGAATGTAGCTGTAGAACACGACGATCATTCGTTTTTGAAACTCACCGTAAAAGTTCGAGATAAAATTGTCGCCGATGGTTTAAACGATGAAACTTTTGATGTAACCAACATTGGAGTTCATTTAAAAGCGAAGGAATTCAATCAAATTTTAGAAGATCCAAACACAATTGTAGTTGATTTTAGAAACCATTACGAAAGTGAAATTGGTCATTTTAAAGGTGCGATTACTCCAGATGTGGAAACTTTTAGAGAAAGTTTGCCAATCATCAACGAACAATTAAAAGATTTTAAAGAAGATAAAAATCTCGTGATGTATTGCACTGGTGGAATTCGTTGCGAGAAAGCTTCGGCATATTTTAAACATCAAGGTTTTAAAAATGTGTTCCAATTGGAAGGCGGAATTATCAATTATGCCAAACAAATTCAGGAAGAAAATCTCGAAAGTAAATTCATCGGAAAGAACTTTGTTTTTGACCACAGACTTGGCGAAAGAATTACCGACGATATCGTTTCGCAATGTCATCAATGCGGAAAACCGTGCGACAATCACACGAATTGTTTGAACGATGGTTGTCACTTATTATTCATTCAATGTGACGATTGCAAAGCCGCTATGGAAAATTGTTGTTCTACCGAATGTTTAGAAATTACGCATTTACCGTTAGCCGAACAAGTTAAACTTCGTAGAGGAAAACAAGTTGGAAATAAAGTTTTCAGAAAAGGAAAATCAGATAGTTTAAAGTTCAAACATTCTGGCGAATTATCAGATGTTGCCTTAGCAAAAACAAAAAATACTACAGACATTCGTCAAAAAATAAAAGTAAAAAAATCACTTCTTGGCAAAGCCGAACATTATTATGTAAAAGCGCAAGTTGCTCTTTTTATAGTTGAAAAAAACGAAGTGCAACTTGGCGACAAAATTTTAATTTCTGGACCAACAACCGGAAATCAGGAATTAGTTTTAGAAAAAATGTTGGTAAACGGAA
>DAOLYL010000139.1:0-6389 GCA_035425765.1 Flavobacterium sp.
AATGGTTTACGGAATTTCGTTTTCATTTGTCTTCTCAACAAGTGATAGAAATTGGCTGGCGTTGTACAATCGGCTACGTACATATTGTGACGTGCACAAAGTTGTAAATAACGTTCCATTCTTGCTGATGAATGTTCGGCACCTTGACCTTCATAACCGTGAGGTAACAATAATACAATTCCGTTTTGGTTGTTCCATTTGTCTTCACCACATGAAATGTATTGGTCAATCATGATTTGTGCACCGTTTGAGAAATCTCCAAATTGTGCTTCCCAAATGGTTAACGTGTTTGGATTGGCTAAAGCATAACCATAATCAAATCCTAAAACACCGTATTCTGAAAGGAATGAGTTGAACACATTGAACTTTCCTTTTTTGTCTTTTAATGTGTTTAATAAAACAACTTCTTCTTCGCTGTCTTCTACTTTTACAACGGCATGACGATGAGAAAAAGTTCCTCTTTCTACGTCTTGTCCAGAAAGTCTAACATCATAACCTTCAGTCAAAAGTGAACCATAAGCTAATGTTTCGGCTGTTCCCCAATCTAACGTATTGTTGTCGTACATTGTTTTTCTATCGGAAACAATTTTTGAAATTTTGCTGATGAATTTTTTATCTGATGGTAAAGTCGAAACGGTTTCGATGATTTGATCTAATTTTTTTCTGTCGAATTTAGTATCTACTTTTTTCAACATTTCATCATCTGAAACTTGAACAAATCCTTTCCATTCATCTTGTAAAAATGGTGTGATGATGGTTTTATCTTTTTTGCGTGACGCTTGAAGATTTTCGTCAAGATTTGCTTTATAATCGTTTTCAATCTTAGTGATATAAGCAGAATCAACGATTCCGTCGGTAATTAATTTTTCGGCATAAATATCTCTTGGATTTCTATGCTTAGCAATGATTTTGTATAAAACCGGTTGTGTAAAACGAGGTTCGTCACCTTCGTTATGACCATATTTTCTATAACCTAATAAGTCGATGAATACATCACGACCAAATTGCATACGGAAATCTAAAGCAAATAACATAGCATGAACTACAGCTTCAGTATCATCAGCATTAACGTGAAGTACTGGCGATAAAGTAACTTTGGCAACATCAGTACAATACGTTGATGAACGCGCATCAAGGTAATTGGTTGTAAATCCAACTTGGTTGTTGATTACAATATGGATTGTTCCTCCAGTTTTATAACCGTCTAATTGTGCCATTTGGACAATTTCATAAACGATACCTTGTCCAGCAACGGCAGCATCACCGTGAACGGCAATTGGTAACACTTTTGAAAAATCTTCTGGGAAATATTTGTCTTGTTTTGCACGAGTAATTCCTTCAATAACAGCACCAACAGTTTCCAAATGCGATGGGTTTGGAGCTAAATTGATGTTGATTTTTTTACCCGATTTTGTTTTTCTTTCAGAAGTTAAACCTAAATGGTATTTAACATCGCCATCAAAATATTCTTTGTCGTAATCTTTTCCGTCAAATTCAGAGAAAATATCTTGAGTAGCTTTTCCAAAAATATTTGCCAACGTATTTAAACGACCACGATGCGCCATTCCCATAACAAAATGTTCTACGCCTTTTTCGGCAGCAGCTTCAATTACAGCATCTAAAGCTGGAATTAAACTTTCGCCACCTTCAAGCGAGAAACGTTTTTGACCTACATATTTTGTGTGAAGGAAATTCTCGAAAGAAACCGCTTCATTTAGTTTTCCTAAAATGTGTTTCTTTTGATCCGTATTAAAGGTTGGTAAATTGTCGTTTGCATTGATTCTGTCTTGAACCCAGTTTACAAAAATTGGGTTTTCCATGTGCATGTATTCAATACCAATGTGTTGGCAATAAATATTTTTTAAATGCTCAAGAATTTGACGTAAAGTTGTAGGTTGTTTTCCGATGATTTTTGCAGCATCAAAAACAGTATCTAAATCGGCTGAAGTCAGTCCGAAGTTTTCTAAATCTAAATTTGGAAAATAACTTCTTCTGTCGCGAACTGGATTTGTTTTAGTAAACAAATGTCCACGAGTTCTATATCCATCGATTAATCGAAGAACGTTAAATTCTTTTTGTAATTTGCCTGAAACCAAACTGCAATCTTGACCGTCAGAATCAGTATTTGAAAGTTGTGCCAAAAATTGTTCCTCAGAAAATGTTTCCATACCAAAGTCGAAACCTTGAAAGAAAGCTCTCCAACTAGGTTCTACGCTGTCGGGATTTTGAGTATATTGTTCGTATAAATCGGCAAAAAATTGAGTGTGTGCTGCGTTTAAAAAGGAAAACCTATCCATAATTTTTAGTTAATACACCGTTTGTTAAAAAATAGTTTTGCAAAAGTATGACTTTTGTAATAATTTTTCAATCATTTTAGTATATTTATAACGTTAATTCAATATATATTTCAATGAAAAAGAATGGTTTTCTTTGTTTGATAAAAACAGTTTTATTTATTGTTCTATGGTTTACTTGTGACACTAGTTTTTCGCAAGAAGTTAACCAGGAAAAACAAAAAAGTGTTTTTTGGGAAAAGGTTCAATTTGGTGGTGGATTTGGTCTCGGATTTGGCTCAGGATTTACCAATATATCAGTTGCTCCTAGTGCAATTTACAATGTGAATAAGTATTTTTCGGCAGGTTTAGGTCTTCAATATAGTTATTTGAAACAAAAGAATTTTTATTCTTCAAGTCAATATGGAGCAAGTATCATTGGTTTGGTCAATCCTATTGAAGAAATTCAATTATCTGTTGAATTAGAGCAACTTCGTGTAAATGTTAGTTATGATGACACTAATTTTTCAGATGATTTTTGGAATACAGGATTGTTTCTTGGCGCTGGTTATCGAATGGAAAATGTAATTATTGGAGCTCGATATAATGTTTTATTCAATGAGGATAAAAATGTATATGGCGATGCTTTTATGCCTTTTGTCAGAGTGTTTTTTTAGTATTTATTCCTAAACCAAACTTTCATCCATTCTCTTTTTAAAATTAAAAAAGAAACTTGTTCAGATAATTCCATGATATCTGTTCCATCCAGTTTTTTTACTTGATCTTCAGGAACATCAATGATGTAAAGTAAGTTTAAATATTCCGCAAATTTGTATTGAATTAATCGATAAATTTTCTCATGAAGTTGGATTTTTAGTTCTTCGGGCGAAGTGCTTTTGGGAAAATCAATTGCTTCATTGGCAAAATTGAAATCCTTATTGATTTGTTCAATCAGTTTTGAGTACAAATTTTCTTTTTCGGCTTCCGAAAGTAAGTTGTCTGTTGATATTGGAACTATAAAGTTAGACATTACGATTCATTAATTTTTCGCCAAAAGCTTTTAAAATCATTTTTTTATCATTAGAAATATTCATTTTTTCTAAAGTTTCAAAGGCGAAAAAAGTATAATCTTGTATGGCTTTTTGAGTTGCTTGGCTTGCGCCAGTTTGGTTAAAAATATCTTTTACAGAACTTATTTTATCAGTATTATCATTGGGTTGAATAGAAAACAAATGTAACAATTGTTCTTTTTCTTCAGAATTTCCAAACTCCAAAGCTTTTAAATACAAATAGGTTTTTTTGTTTTCGATAATATCGCCACCAACTTGTTTTCCAAAGGTTTCTGGATTTCCAAATGCGTCTAAGTAATCGTCTTGAAGTTGAAATGCAATGCCTAAATTCAATCCGAAATCATAAATTAAATTTTTATTTTCTTCCAAAGTTTCAGCAACAATTGCGCCCATTTTCATTGCAGCTCCAACTAAAACGGCTGTTTTATATTCAATCATTTTTAAATATTCGGGAATCGACACGTCATCACGAGTTTCAAAATCCACATCATATTGTTGACCTTCACAAACTTCCAAAGCGGTTTTACTGAATAATTTAGCTAATTCTCGAAATGTTTTTGGCTCATATTGTTCAAAAAACTGGTACGCTAAAATAAGCATCGCATCGCCCGAAAGAATTCCGGTGTTGATATTCCATTTTTCATGAACCGTTTCATTTCCTCTTCGCAATGGTGCATCATCCATAATATCGTCGTGAATCAACGAAAAATTATGAAAAACTTCAACCGCGGTTGCAGCTGCCAATGCTTTTTTGCAGTCAATATCAAAAATTTCTGAAGCCATTAAAGTCAAAACTGGTCGCAGTCTTTTTCCACCTAATGATATGATATATTGTATAGGTTCATAAAGATTTTTAGGTTCTTTTTGAAGTGATAATGTTTCGAAATGGGAAGAAATAATTTCTTGGTAATATGAAATGCTTTGCATTGCTTTTTTTTTTGCTAAAGTAAATCAAAAACCTAATTTATCAAATTATAATCAAATGTTAAATTTATGTAAATACTTTGGAAACTATTTTGGTGTTAAAAGTTTCCTATTTACATTTGTCGAATAATTTCAACTTTAATACAGAATAAAATGACTATAACAAAATGGAATCTTAACACAAGCCAATCTGATTTTATGATTAGAGCAAGAAACTCAATTATAGCTTATTTGGATAGTTCATTCAACCAACTTACAAGTTCAATTGCTATTGAAAATAACCAACTGGTTAATGCTAATGTTGAATTTGTTTTAGATGTAAATAAAAAAGAAGGCAAATTGGAACATATTGACACCAATGTAAAATTGAAGGATTTCATTAATTTAAGCCAATATCCGTTCGTGAGTTTTAAATCTACATCGTTTGAAAAAGTGAACAACAACATCAATTTTGTTAAAGGAAATTTAACCATAAACAACATTACAAAAGTGGTTGAACTTGATGCAAAAATTGTCGAAATGGAAGCAAATCCTGAATCATCAAAAGTACTTGTTGAAATTATTGGAGAAATTAATCGCCAAGATTTTGGTTTGTATTCTAACTCAAATCTTGAAAATGATGGAATATTAATTGGTTCAAATATTAATATTACAGCCAATTTAGAATTCGAAACCAACAGTATAAATTAAATGTTAAATTTATGTAAATAATTTGGAAACTATTTTAGTATTTAAAGTTTCCTGCTTACATTTGCACACGAAATTAATAGGAATTTGAAAAATTAATTCTGAATAAATTCAAAAAAATATGAAAGATAAAATAATCACAAAAGCAAAGGATATGTTTTTGAAACTAGGTTTCAAGAGCATTACAATGGATGATATTGCTGGCGAAATGTGTATTTCTAAAAAAACAATTTATAAATATTTTGCAAATAAAGAATTGCTAATTGAAGAAAGTGTTCATGTGATTCATCAAGAAGTTCATAAAATTATTGATGACGTTATTTCAAGAAATTATAATGCAATTGAAGAAAATTTTGAAATAAGAAGAATGTTTGATGACATGTTTAAATCATCTGAAACTTCACCTATTTATCAATTAAAGAAGCATTATCCAGAAATTTATAACAACGCATTAAAATTTCAAATTAATGAATGTGATTTCTGTTTTAGACAAAATATTGAAAAAGGAATTGCACAAGGTTTGTATCGAAAGGAAATTAATATCGATTATTATGTGAAATTTTATTACTACTTAATTTTCAATATTAAAGAAAACGTAATTTCAGAAAAAGAAGCTTATTCACTTGAAAAAGAAGCGCTTGAATATCACACAAGAGCAATGGCTACCGAAAAAGGAATTATAGAATTAGAAAAACACTTACTTAATCCAAATATAAAATAATGAAAAAAACAATTTTAATAGTATTACTAACATTTGCAATTGGTGTCAATGCACAAGAGGTAAAATCACTTACCTTAAAAGATGCCATAACATTTGCTTTAGAGAATAAAGCCGATGCTAAAAAAGCAAAGCTTGACGTAGAAAATAGCGAATATCAAATTCAAGAAGTACGCTCAAGAGCTTTGCCACAAATTTCGGCAAACGGAAGTTTAATTCACAACCCAATTTTGCAAACAAACGTAATTGATGGAGCAGGATTTGGCGCGCCAGGAACTACAATTCAGGCAGCTTTTGGACAAAAATGGACATCTGGCGCAGGAATTACGTTAAATCAAGCGTTATACGATCAATCGGTTTTTATTGGTTTGAAAGCAGCAAAATCTACAAGAGAATTTTATCAAATAAATGCGCAATTAACAGAAGAACAAGTTATTGAAAAAGTGGCAAATGCGTATTATCAAGTATATGTTACGCGTCAAAACCTAAATGTTTTAGACAATAATTTGAAAAATACAACCAAAGTAAAAGACATCATCAAAGGACAATTTGAAAATGGTTTGGCTAAAAAAATTGATTTAGATAGAACGTTGGTTCGAATTTCGAACATCAATACGCAACGTCAGCAAACTTTAAACGCGATTTCGCTTCAAGAAAACTCATTAAAATTTTTAATGGGAATGCCAATTGAAACTAAAATTTCTATTCCAGAAACTG
>DAOLYL010000140.1:0-6379 GCA_035425765.1 Flavobacterium sp.
CAAACCTTGAAAATTGTACCAAGAAATGCGTTTGTTGGAAGTGTAAGCAGTAATCAAATTTTTGTAATTGAAAACGGAACTGCCAAACTTAAAAAGGTTACAGCTGGAAGAATTCTAGGGGATAAAGTTGAAATTCTAAACGGATTAAACGATGGTGAAACTGTAATTGTTACAGGTCAAATCAACCTTCAAGATGGAAGTAAAGTGGAAGTTATTAAATAAAGCCGTAAGATTTAAGCTTTAAGCTATATGCCTAAAGCTTAAAGCTTATTGCCTAAAGCAAAAGAAAAATATGAAATTAGCAGAAATATCCATAAAACGTCCGTCGTTAGTAATTGTATTGTTTACAATTCTAACACTTGGTGGACTGTTCAGTTATAGCAATTTAGGATACGAATTAATCCCAAAATTTGAGACAAACGTAATCACAATTGCAACCATTTATCCTGGTGCATCGCCAAGTGAAGTTGAAAATACGGTAACCAAAAAAATTGAAGACGCCGTTGCATCATTAGAAAATATCAAGAAAATTGATTCAAAATCATACGAAAGTTTATCGACCGTTTCGATTACATTAACATCTACAGCCGATGTTAATATTTCGATGAACGATGCGCAACGTAAAATTAACGCTATTATTAGCGATTTGCCAGACGATGCCGATACACCTTCGTTAACCAAATTCTCCTTGAGCGATTTGCCAATTATGACCATTGGTGCCAACGGAAAAATGGACGAAGTAGCATTCTATGATTTAATTGATAAAAAATTAGCACCTGTACTTTCGCGTGTTCAAGGTGTAGCACAAGTAAACATTATTGGTGGACAAGAACGTGAAATTCAAGTAAATCTTGATGCTGTAAAAATGCAAGGTTACGGACTTTCTATTCCGCAAGTACAACAAAATATTTTAACCTCAAACTTGGATTTCCCAACAGGAAATATTCAAACGCGTGAGCAAAAAATATTAATTCGTTTAGCCGGAAAATATAAAAATGTTGACGAATTAAGAAATCTAGTTGTTTCGTCAAATAACGGAATTCAAGTTCGTCTAAAAGATATTGCAGATGTTCAAGATACGCAAAAACTTACCGAAAAAGTATCTCGTGTAGATCAAAAAAGTGCTATTTTATTGCAAATTGTTAAACAATCAGATGCCAATGCCGTTGCCGTAAGTGAAGAGTTAGTAAAAACAATCGACAAATTAGAAACCGATTATAAATCAAAAGGATTGGAACTTGAAATTGCAAAAGACAGTACTGTTTTTACGCTTGAAGCTGCCGATGCCGTTGTACACGATTTACTTATTGCAGTTATTTTAGTTGCTTTTGTAATGTTGTTTTTCTTGCACAGTATTAGAAACTCGTTAATTGTAATGGTTTCTATTCCAGCTTCGTTAATTGCCACTTTCATCGGAATATATTTAATGGGTTATACCTTAAACTTAATGAGTTTATTAGGATTGTCATTAGTAGTTGGTATTTTGGTGGATGATGCCATTGTGGTTTTAGAAAATATCTATAGGCACATGGAAATGGGTAAAAACAAGGTTCGTGCTGCCTATGATGGAACTGCTGAAATTGGAGGTACCGTTGTATCGATTACCTTAGTAATTGTGGTAGTATTTTTACCGATTGCAATGAGTACAGGTTTAGTTTCTAACATTATTACGCAATTTTGTGTTACTGTAATTATCTCAACTTTATTGTCATTAGTAGCTTCATTTACAATAATTCCTTGGTTATCATCAAGATATGGAAAATTAGAACATATTACAGGTAAAAACCTTTTCGGAAGAATTATCCTTGGATTTGAAAGCTATTTAACTCGTTTTACAAATTGGGTTTCAGGATTGTTAACCTGGTGTTTAGATCATTACATTAAAACTATTTTAGTAGTTTTAGTATTATTTTTTGGTTCAACCATCGGACTAATGGGTGGCGGATTTATTGGTGGAGAATTCTTTGCAGCATCAGATAGTGGTGAGTTTTTAGTTCAAATTGAAATGCCAAAAGACGCTTCGTTAGAACAAACCAATTTTATGACACAAAAAGCAGAAAACTTTTTAAAGAAAGAAGAATATGTTTTTAGTCAAATTACAACTATTGGTCAAACCAGTGAAGGACTTGGCGCTTCTCAAGCAACCGCTTATAAATCGGAAATCAACGTAAAAATGGTTGGTTTAGACAAACGTGATGAACCAGCAAATGTTTATGCTGCAAAAACCAAACGTAAATTAGAAAAAATTCTAGTTGGAGCAAAAGTTAAAACCGTTCCAGTAGGTATTTTAGGAACTGCTGAAGATGCCACTTTAGGATTAATTGTAACGGGTCCAAATGTAGAAACTGCAATGGCTTTTGCAAAAGCAGCCGAAAAAGAATTAAGAACTATTCCTGGAGCAACAGAAATTGAATTATCGGTAGAAGATGGAAATCCAGAAGTAAACGTTCAGGTTGATAGAGATAAAATGGCGGCTTTAGGTTTAAGTTTACAAACCGTTGGTATGACGATGCAAACAGCTTTCAGCGGAAATACCGATGGTAAATTTAGAGCTGGAGAATTTGAATACGACATCAATATCAAATACAATGCTTTCGACAGAAAAAGTATTGCTGATGTAAGTAACCTAATTTTCATCAACGAAAGAGGCGAACAAATTAAATTAATACAGTTTGCTACCGTTTCAGAAAGTTCTGGACCAAGTGAATTAGAACGTAGAGATAAATCGGCATCGGTAACTGTAAAAGGTCAAAATGTTGGTGTCGCTTCGGGAACAATTGTTGGTCAATGGCAAGAAAAAATAGATAAATTAGAAAAACCAACAGGTGTAAGCTATATTTGGGGTGGAGACATGGAAAACCAAAGCGAAGGTTTTGGAACTCTTGGAATTGCATTACTTGCGGCAATTATTTTGGTTTACTTGGTAATGGTTTCGTTATACGACAGTTTTGTGCATCCATTCGTAGTATTGTTTGCAATTCCGCTTTCGTTTATTGGTGCAATGTTAGCATTAGCATTAACAAATAATACGCTAAACATATTTACTATCTTAGGTATCATTATGTTGATTGGTTTGGTATGTAAAAATGCGATTATGTTGGTGGATTATACCAATCAGCGTCGTAAAGCAGGCGAAACCATTAGAACCGCATTAATTCAAGCAAATCATGCAAGGTTGCGTCCAATTTTAATGACCACAATTGCCATGGTATTTGGTATGTTCCCAATTGCATTAGCTTCTGGAGCTGGAGCAGAATGGAAAAACGGTTTGGCTTGGGTAATTATTGGAGGATTAATTTCATCACTATTCTTAACCTTAATCGTGGTTCCGGTTATTTATGAAATCATGGAAAAAATAATCGCTAAATTCTCTAAAGGAGAAAAAACAGATTATGAAGCTGAAATGGTTGCTGATTATGAACATAGAGAATTAAGCGAAGACGGTTTTACGCCAAAGCATTAATTTTAATTTTTGTACAAAAAACGCCTCCAATTGTTGAGGCGTTTTTGTTTTAATTTTTTTAATCAATACTATTTTACATAGAATAACGTTTAATAAATAAACTCCAAAACATCAATCAATGAAATTAATTTTTTCTGTTTTAACGTGCTTCTTTTTTCTTTTTTCCAATGGTCAAGAAAACAAAGAATTTAAAGAAAAAGCACAAACTGCAATCACCAATAAATTTCCTTCTACCCGAGTATTTGATGTGAAATTTGAAAATTATTTACCAACAGATTACAATTCAGAATTATTTGATGAACCGTTTGAAAAAGGAGAAATTAAAAATCATTATCGTTTTAGTGCAAGTGCTAATATTCCTATAATTAAAAAACAAAGATGGAATGTTACTTCGTCTTTTAGATATAGATATGAAGCTTTTGAACTCAATGATGTTGCAAGTCAAATTGATAATTCGATTCCAGTTTACGATGAAAAACTAAATTATCATTATCTTTCTGGAGCTTTAAGTTTTACTTATTTTTCACAACTGTTTAAAAAACCATTTCTATATAATGCAAGTGTAATTGTTGACGGAACCGAGAAAGATGCTGAACGTATAAAAGGTTTTTTTGGTGCAACAATAATCTTGAAAAAAACAGAACGAACCACAATTGGTGTCGGACTTATTGTTTTAGTTGATCCAACTTCTCCAGTTCCAGCTTCTCCAACTTTTTTAATAGATCATCGATTTAAAAATTCAAAATGGAGTTTGGATTTTATTCTACCACAACGTTTTTTGTTTAAAAGAGATTTATTCGAAAACGGAAGAATTTCTTTAGGAAGCGAACTAAATACTAACGGATTTTATACTTACATAAACCAACCAGGTTTTGCAAAAGTGTATGATTACAGAACAATTGAAATAAATACGGGTTTAACCTATGAACATTGTTTTAGCAAATCAATAATTGCAACATTTAAAACCGGATTGGCAACAGTTTTCAATGCAAGAGTTTCAGAAAGAGGGAAAAACACCAACGATTATATTTTTTCTAACAAACAAGATGGAACGGGTTATTTTAGTATCGGATTTTCTTTTAATCCAAATTTAGATAAAAGAGCTAACCTTAAATTTTAATTGGTTAAACAAAAAAAGGAACTCAAATTTGAGTTCCTTTTTTTTATTCAATTAAATAAAATTTTATTTGTTTACAACAGCATCTTCTTTCCAAGATTTAATCTTTTCAATTCTGCTTTTTGAATAATCGACTTCGCTTAATGATTTATCATTCCAAAAAAGCCATTTCCCTGATTTTTCACCATTACTATATTCTCCAATAGATTTTTTAGTTCCGTTTTCGTCATAAGAAACCCATTGTCCTTCTAATTTTCCTTCTTTAAAGAAACCTTGTTGTTGAATTTGACCATTTTCATAATAATATGTAGCTTTCACCAAGTTACCTTCTTGTTCTAAAACTGGTTTTATTTCTTGTGCAAATGCAAATCCTGAAACCACAAATGCACTTAATATCAATATCTTTTTCATAGTAGTAGGTTTTAATTATTAATAAACTATACAACAAATGTATTTAATTAGTTTACAATAAAAAAACTTTTACTTAACAATTTCATAACATTGAGAAAAACTTAACATTGGAAAATAAAAAAACCTCGCCATTAGCAAGGTTTTTTATAGAAGATTAGAACAGAACTATTTAACTAATTTGTCTAATTGCTCTTTTAGTTTTGGGCTTGAAGGTCTTGCCGCATCAGCATCTACAACAACTCCATTCGGATCGATTAAAATAAACCTCGGAATAGAATTAATTCCATACGCTTTTAGAAAATCAGATTCCCAATTTTTATCAGCAAATAACTGAATTCCGCCAAGTTCTTTCTCAGTTACAAAAGTTCTCCATTTTTCATAGTCTTTTTGAACATCAGCAGAAATACTCACAAATTCAATATTTTTGTCGTGATATTTAGCTTCAATTTCTTTTAAAAATGGAATTTCAGCTCTACATGGTCCACACCAAGTTGCCCAAACATCAATGTAAACATATTTACCTTTCAAACTTTCCAATGATGTTTTTCCACCTTTATGATTTTCAAAGTCAAAATTTGGAGATTTAGTATTGTTTAATTTTTTATTAGCAGAAATTTGAGTATAGTATTGTTGCAAACCAGCAATTCCTCCTTCTATTCCTTTTTTATTTAAATCAACAAAGGCAGCATCCAAACCTGCTTTTTCCAATCTATTTAAATCGGCAGTCTTTTTCTCATTGATAGCTTTGTTAAAAGCAGCTTCATCCAATGCTAACATAGTATCAAGATTAAAAGTTTCATCAGCAAGCGCTGATTCAGCAAGGAAATTATTCTCTTTAGAACCATTGCCTGAAAATTTAATTGTTTCATCAAAAAGTGCTGCATCCATTGTCATTTTTAAATCAAAACCTGGTTTTAAAAACAGTTGAGCGCTTTCTGCACCATCAAATAATTGATAAACACCTTCTTTAATTGGGAAAGTTGCTTTAAAAATTCCTTTGTCGTCAATTTTTATTTCATGAACAATTATTCTTTTGTTTTTGATAAATAAAATGTCACCATTTTTATTGGTGATTTTTGCCTCAAAAGTCATGTTTTCTTGTGCAAATGATATAGTTGAAACTAAAATTAGCAATAAAAAGTTAAGCGATTTTTTCATGTTTTGGTATCTTAAAATTATAAAAATCAAATATACTTTTTTTATTATTTAAATTTTAAAGATTAACATATAATTTCAAACCATCAAATCTCTAATTTATTAGTTTAAGTTTTTTACTTTTGCAAAAATTTTATTCCAATGTATAGAAGTCATAATTGTGGTGAATTAAACACCTCACATATCAATCAAGAAGTTACACTTGCTGGTTGGGTTCAAAAATCAAGAGATAA
>DAOLYL010000141.1:0-6295 GCA_035425765.1 Flavobacterium sp.
GTTGAGCCATAAGAAACAACAGTAATATCGCTTCCTGATTTTATAGTTTCAACAACTCCGATTGGTGTTTTGAATTCGCCTAAATTGGTTGGCATTTTTTCTTTTAATCGATAACCGTTTAAACATTCGATTACTAATGCTGGTTCGTCAGTTTCTAACAGTGTATTATAAAAACCTGCGGCTTTGGTCATATTTCTTGGTACTAAAACATGAATACCTCGAATAGCATTTATAATCATTCCCATTGGCGAACCCGAATGCCAAACGCCTTCAAGTCGATGTCCACGTGTTCTAATAATCAAAGGTGATTTTTGTCTTCCGTGAGTTCTGTATTGTAATGTTGCCAAATCATCACTCATAATTTGAATTGCATACAACAAATAATCTAAATATTGAATTTCGGCAATTGGTCTTAAACCACGCATTGCCATTCCAATCCCTTGACCAAGAATGGTTGCTTCACGAATTCCTGCATCGGCAACACGAAGTTCTCCATATTTTTCTTGCATTCCTTCGAGACCTTGGTTTACATCACCAATATTTCCAGCATCTTCTCCAAAAATTAAAGCTTCAGGATATTTGTTAAAAATAGCATCAAAGTTATCGCGCAATACTAAACGAGCATCTACTTCTTCGGCAGTTTCGTCATAAGTTGGAGCAACAGTTGTTGCTACTAAAACATTTTTGTCTGATTGTGAAAAAAGATGTGAACTGAATTTTGGCTGAATTTTTTCTATGTAATTTGTTATCCAACTAGCTAAATTATCTTTTCCATTTTCGTGTATAACCAAACGTAAAACTTTACGAGCCGTTGTGATTATATCTTTGCGAATTGGTTCTTTAATCGAAGCTAAATCGTTAGCCTGTTTTTCAATAAAAACTTTGTTTGCACTTGACGAAGCTATTGAATTCAGCAACGTTACTAATTCGTTTTGTTCCGCTTTTATTGGTGATACGAATGCATTCCAAGCTGCTTTTTTACCTTCTAAAACTTCTTTTCTTGCTATTTCATCAATTTCATCTAATTCTTCAGCTGTTGCCAAATTATTGTCAACTAACCAATTACGCATTTGTGCTAAACAATCAAATGTTGCTTCCCAAGCCAAGCGTTCGGCATTTTTATAGCGTTCATGACTTCCAGAAGTCGAATGACCTTGAGGTTGTGTTAATTCGTCAACGTGAATTAAAACAGGAACATGTTCTTCACGAGCAATAGCCGATGCTTTTTCGTAAGTGGCAACTAATGATGGATAATCCCAACCTTTTACCGTTAGAATTTCAAAGCCATTGTTTTCGTTATCACGTTGAAAACCTTTAAGTATTTCGGAGATATTTTCTTTAGTAGTTTGATATTTAGCATGAACAGAAATTCCATATTCATCATCCCAAACACTCATAACCATCGGAACTTGTAAAACTCCTGCAGCATTAATTGTTTCAAAAAATAATCCTTCAGATGTTGATGCATTTCCAATTGTTCCCCAAGCAACTTCGTTTCCTGAATTAGAAAAATTAGTTAGATTTTCTAAACCACGAACGTTTCTATATATCTTTGAAGCTTGTGCTAATCCTAATAATCTAGGCATTTGTCCAGCTGTAGGCGAAATATCAGCACTAGAATTTTTTTGTTTGGTTAGATTTTTCCAATTACCGTTTTCGTCTAGCGAATGTGTGGCAAAATGTCCGCCCATTTGTCGTCCAGCACTCATTGGATCAAAATTTAAATCAGTATGACCATACAAACCAGCAAAAAACTGCTCGATAGATAATTGACCAATTGCCATCATAAAAGTTTGGTCGCGATAATAACCTGATCGGAAATCACCGTTTTGAAATGCTTTTGCCAATGCTAATTGTGGCACTTCTTTTCCATCACCGAAAATTCCAAATTTAGCTTTACCAGTTAAAACTTCTTTTCGTCCCAATAAACTACATTCGCGGCTAATTCGGGCAATTCTATAATCGTTTAAAACTTCGGCTTTAAAATCTTCAAATGTGATTTCGGATTTGAGTTGTGGTTCAATCATAACTGAATTTATTTCTAGATGAAACAAATTTAGCTAAAAAGAAGTAATAATTATAATTCTTTGAAAAAAATATAATTTAATTATCGATAATTATTGGCTTGTATATTGCTTTAATTTTAAATTAAATTTAATGAAAAGATGTTTTTACAAAGAATAATTTAAATTAAGAGATTGTTTTATAATTATTAGAACCATTTTCTAGTGAATAGATTAACTAGCGTTTCTGGATTAAATGTAATGATAAAACGTATTTTTTCACCATAATTTTGTTGACCAACTTCCCAACCGTTGCTGGAATGAACAGGAAGATAAAGTTCAAAATAATCGGTCACTAAATTGAGACGAATACCACTGTCGTAAACAAATTTTGTTGGAATATCTTTATTCTTAAAAGCTCCAAAATCACTGTAAACTTCTATCCAATTCCAAATATTACAACTAATATTTGTTGTTGCCATCCAGCGATTGGCAAAACGAGTTTCGAAAACAGATTTAAAAAAACCATCAGAAACAATAGATTGCTGACTAAATAATCCAGTACTTTCGGAACGACCAAGATATTCGCTTTCAAATAGATAGTCTGTTGGTCTGTCCAATCCAAAATCAAAGAAACTTGATTTAGTGTTGTTGTATAAAAATGTTCCGGCAAATAGACGAACATTCAATTGTCTATTATTATTGAATAGTTTTCGGTATTGTATTTCGCCTTGAAGTTTTCCAAAATCTTTTGCGAATTGTGTTTCAGTTAAAAAATTATAATGATTCGTTATTTCTGTTCTTCCGTTATAATATTTAGCTGAAAAAACGGAATAGTTCTCGGTATTTTCTTCTGTTGTGAAATCTGATTTTTCTCTGTCAATAATGGTTTGTTTGACGATGATATTTTGAGTTTTATTGTCTCTATAATCATCAGGTCGAATTCTAAAATATATTGCGGGCATTAATTTTATATACGCAGCTTCTGGAGCATAATGCAAATAATGTCCATTCAGCAAATAGCGAATATGGTATAAATTACTTTCGCGATTAAACTGATTGAAGAAAATGGTTCCTCTTCCAGTTAGTTTTTGTGTTTTTGTAGAATAACTTGGGTTAACATCAAAGATGAATGGTTTGTCTAAAATGGTTTTGTTATGAAAGCGCATTCCAGGATAAAAACCATCATAAAGATTGAATTCTAAAGTCGGAATGTAAACGATTTGGTTGTAATTTGGGTCTTCTAAATCTTTAAAAAAGATAAATTTTATTGGTCTGTTGCTCAACCGGAAACCTTTCAGCGAACGCCAATTATTTCTAAGATTAAATTCGGGAACTTCGTTTTTATAATTGATGATTATTTTGTCTGCATTGTTTCTAGAAATAGTATAAATACTGTCTTTTGGTAAAGCATCAATCCATTTTTTAAATACGATTTCTTTCTTTTTTGTGCCATAAATTGGAATAGGAACATGGGTTTCCGTTTTGTTTTTTAATCGAAAACGAATACTGTCATTTGTTTTTGAAACCATGTCAAATTTATAGTCAAATGTTTCTCTTGAGTTGATTATTTTATCAAAAAACCAATCTATTTTTTTTGTGGAATTTTGTTTTAAAAGTTGTTCAAAATCACTTGAAACACTTTGTTGTTTTAAATTTAGGGAATAAAATTCAGGAATTATTTTATCAACCAAACCATTTTCAGAATACTCATTTAAGTATTTTAAACTCAAACCTGCTCGATATTTTGAAGCAATTTTTTCGTTGAATTTAATCAGTTTGTCTTTTGGAATATTTAATTGTTGGTCCAAATTTTTTCGAGCCATCAACATATAAAAATAACTATATTGACCATTAAAATCCAAACTTACTAAGTTGTAACCTCGGAAGATTTTTAATTTTGCTACATTTCCCATCATAGCAGTTCCAGGATGAAATTCGTCAATATATTTCATCATCAAATAAACCTGAATTCCATCATAAATCCAGTTATCATCTCTAGGATTTAGGTTGATTGTGCTGTGAATGTAATTGTTTAGATAGGTTTTTAAAAACTTTATTTCATAAAGAAATTGATCTGGAAATGGTGCAATAAAAGCAGGAAGCTGATTCAAACCATAAAATGGATTTCTTTCATATTCTGCTTTGGCAACTACTATTTTTTGGTTCGGGTAAGTGCCTAATTTTTCTTGAACCCAATTAGCAATTTTATCAATAACAATGGCACGTTGAATGTCATCAACACGTTCATCTCTGAAATTAGTTACAACTTCAATTTTTTCATTTTTAAAACTTTCAAATTCGTTTTTTGGGCCAATTAAAAGTTTGATAGTAAAACGATTTTTGCCTGAAAAATGGTGTTTTTTTTGATTATTTACTACTTCTGATTTTACTTCATCCAAATCTGAAAAGGCTTCAAGATTTTGGGTTGTTGTTACAAGAAGTTCATAATCACAGACAGCATTAGAAATATCATCAAGGTTGTGATTATTGTTTTTTACAAAACCATGATTTTCATATCGAGCTGGAGATAAAAACCAATCTTTTAGATAGATTTTTCCATTGTCGTCATAGCCATATTTTGTATATTGACTACTTGGAATTTTGACTGAATAGGTTAGAAGTATTTTGATTTTTTCATTTGGAAAAAGTTTTTCTCTTAATCTAATTTGAATGACATCAACACTGTTTTTATCACGTTCCCAAGTTAGAAATGATTTTTCCTCATTCAGTATAGTAATATTTTCGGTTCTTCCACGTTCTTTTTCGCTAGCAAGATGAAAACCTCGTTCAAATTCATCAGCAAATCGTTTTCCAATTTCAGAATTTTTATCGCCATAAGCATTCATCCAATCATTAAGAACGATATTATTTAAAGTATCATTCGTTTGATTGAAAAAAGTTAGTTCTTGAACTACAGAAATAGTTTTACTTTCATGATTTATTTCTGCAACAATATTGCATTGATGTTGTGCCAATGAAAACACTGGCAACAACATAAAACTGAGCGCAACTATTTTGCAAATTGATTTCAAAAAAAGACGTTTTAAATGTAGATGCAAAATATTGGATTTGGTTTCAAAGGAAACTTAAAAATTCGGACTTAAATTGTATTTTTTATAGAAATTATCCAAAGCTTCAACCACTTCATCTTCGGTATCTACAATTTTTATCAAATTCATATCGTCAGGACTAACTGTTTTTTCTTGGTCAATTAGAACATTTTTCACCCATTCTATTAAACCTGACCAAAATTGGGTTCCAACAAGTATGATTGGAAATTTCCCGATTTTTTTGGTTTGAATTAATGTGATTGCTTCGAAAAGTTCGTCCAGAGTTCCAAAACCTCCAGGCATAACTACAAAACCTTGTGAATACTTGACAAACATAACTTTGCGAACAAAGAAATAGTCAAAGTTCAAGTTTTTATCTTTGTCAATATATGGATTATAATGTTGTTCAAATGGCAACTCGATGTTCAATCCAACGGAAGTTCCGCCGCCATTGTGAGCACCTTTATTTCCTGCTTCCATAATTCCTGGTCCACCGCCAGTAATCACGCCATAACCAGCTTTACTAATTTTATAAGCAATTTTTTCTGCCAATAAATAATATTTGTTATCTGGTTTTGTTCTTGCCGAGCCAAAAATAGAAACACAAGGACCAATTCTCGCCATGCTTTCGTAGCCATTTACAAACTCTGACATCACTTTGAAAATAGCCCAAGAGTCATTTGTCCTAATTTCATTCCATGTTTTTTGTTTTAATTTTTCTTGAATTCTTTCGTCTTCATTTTCGTATTTATCGAATGCCATATTATATTTTTTAATTTTAAATTATTCAAAAAAAGCTAGCTAATTTAGTTCTTTTTTCAAGAATTGAGCGGTATAACTTTTTTTATTCTTTATGATTTCTTCCGGAGTTCCTTTTGCAACCACTTCGCCACCAGCTTTTCCACCTTCTGGACCAATATCAATAATATAATCCGCCAATTTGATTACGTCCATATTATGTTCAATAATCAAAACCGTATTTCCTTTTTCTACCAATTTATTGATAACATCCATCAAAACTCGAATATCTTCAAAATGCAAACCAGTCGTTGGTTCGTCCATGATATAAAACGTGTTTCCGGTATCTTTTTTAGACAATTCTGTTGCTAGTTTTATACGTTGTGCTTCTCCGCCAGAAAGTGTTGTACTTTGTTGACCAAGCGTGATGTAACCCAAACCAACATCTTGAATCGTTTTTACTTTTCTATAAATTTTTGGAATATTTTCAAAAAACGGAAC
>DAOLYL010000142.1:0-3531 GCA_035425765.1 Flavobacterium sp.
TTGAATCGTAGTTGAACGTAACTGTTGAATCTGGTGTTCCTGTAAATGTTATCGTAGCCGATGTTCCTGTACATGTTGGTGAATCGCTGGTGATGGAAACGGTTGGGAGTGGGATTATAGAAATAGTAAAAATCTCTGATAAAGATTGAGTACATCCATTTGCTCCACTTGAGATAATGTTTACTAAATTATAATTCGTTGTTGCGGATAAATTCGCAGTTGTTAAATTTGCAATACCACTTGAGTTTAATAGAATAGTCTGATTAGAACCGCCATTTATATTATAAGTTATTGTTGCATTTGCAGTTCCAGTAAAAGTTAAAATTGTATTGGTATTGCTACAAACAGAAGTTGGTCCTGAAATACTTGCAGTCAAAGCAGGATTTATAGTAATTAAAAAAGAACTGTTTATTGTGTTTATACATGTATTTAAAATTGGCGATGTTACACTTACTAAATTATAAGTTGTGTTTGAGGTTAGAATAGGAGTAGTCAAACTCGCTACACCACTTGAATCTAATGTAATGTTTTGATTTGAACCGCCATCAATATTATAAGTTATAATAGAATTTGGCGTTCCATTGAAAGTAACAACAGTTGAGTTTCCTGTGCAAATTGAAGCGGTTCCAGAAATTGAAGCTGAAGGTAATGGAACAATAGTAAGTGTGACTGGAGTCCTTGTACTGCTTGTACAATTTGATGTTAAATCATATGCTTCAGCATAATAAGTCCCACCGGTTATTGGTGTATATGAAGTTGAATTTGATTGTAATAAAACGCCTCCACTTGCAGCGTCATACCAATTTATTCCAGTTGTAGAATCGGCAGTAACAGATAAAGCAGGAATGGGTTCATCACTACAAATGACTTTATCTCCATCACTAACACTGTTATTAGGAATTGTTGAAAATGAAATGGTAAAAACATCTGAAAATGTTGAACAAAAAGGATTACTTAGGTTAGCAATATCCTGTGCTGCTTTTGTTCTAAAATAAGTTTGGGTTGTTAAATTTGGAGTCGTGTAAGTTGAATTATTAGCACCTGATATATCTGTCCAAGTTATTCCATCTGTACTTGTTTGCCATTGATAAAAATGTGTAGAACTTCCTGTTGTATTGGCTTGAAGTTGAATTGAAGTAGGACTTTGACACGTAACAAAATTGTTCCCTACTGCGGATGGACTTGTGACTGTAGTCAATTCTCCACATGATCTAAATTCAATATCATCAATAGCCAAATCATTTCCACAACCACCTAAACCATTATTTTTCATTTTTAAAACTACTGATGTCTCACTAGTTGTAGTAAAAACTAAAGCAAATTGTCTCCAAATTGGTGTAGCAGTTCCAATAATATTTCCTGTATTTCCCGAACCTAGAAGTACAGTTTCAGTATCATTCCAAATTTCAAATCGAACATTTATAGGAATTTCACCAGCACCACAAAATCCTGAACCAGGATTATAAACATTCATTAACCATGAAGAAAATTCGAATGTAGTATTTACACAAAGTCCTGTAACAGTTCTTTTATAAAAATCTCCCGAAGTACTTGCGTTAGCATTAACAATTAATGATTTACCGTTTGTTCCATTAGTTGCATCTGGCGTATGATCAAGAGAATAGTGCCATGTGCTGTATAGATTTGTTCTATAATATAAAGTATAAAATCCATCATTTGGATTGCCTGTAACAAAAGTATAATTGGTAACTCCAGCAGGTAAAGCAGGACCATAATTGGTTCCATTTCCAAAATTCTCGGTAAAAATAGGATCTCCTTTACTTCCTGTACAAAATCCAAGCTGTGCATAATTAAACGCAGACAGCAATAAAAGTAAAAAAGTAATTATTTTTTTAAAAGTGCTCATTAATTTAAAAAATGGGAAATTAAACCACTATTCTTTACAAACAGTTTTAGTTTATTTCATTGAAAATAAGAATTTTAATAGATTATTTATTGTTCTCTATTAACATAAATCCAACCTGTTTTTGTTTCTAAATCTGAGAAATCAATAACATAGTAATAGGTTCCATCTGGCAATTCATCTCCGCTATCGGACTGACCATACCATTCATCTTGATAAGAAGATTTACTGTAAACGGTTGTTCCGTATCGGTTGAAGATTTTTAAGTTGCTTACATTATATGCACTCAAATCAAAGTTGTCATTTTCGGTATCGTTATTTGGCGAAATTCCTTTTTGGATTGAACAAAATGGAGCAAGAACATTAACGTTTTGCTCGTCAGAACAACCATTTTTTGTTACAATTAATTTATGCATTCCCGCTGTAGAAACTACTACGGACGACTCAGTTCCAATTTGAATATTTGATGGATTGTACCATTCATAAGTTGAATTTGTTGCGTCGGTTTCAATAGCACTTAATTTATAACTTGAACCAACACAACCTTCTGAAATGGTAAATTCTGGTAATTGATTCACCGTTATTATAAGCTCAGCATTTGTTGCACATTGTCCTGCATTTGGAGTAAAAGTATAAGTTGTTGTTGCTGAATTATTTAATGCTGGCAACCAACTTCCTGTAAATCCATCAGTAGAAGTTGTTGGAAGTGCATCAAGAGTATCACCTGAACAAACAGGACTAACAGCCACAAAATCAGGAGTTACAAGTGAGTTTACAACTATCGTAAGTTCGGCGTTAATAGCACATTGTCCAGCAGTTGGCGTAAATGTATACGTTGTAGTATCTTGATTATTCAATGCTGGAGACCAACTTCCTGTGAAACCATCCGTTGAAGTTGTTGGTAAAGCAGTTAAAGTTTCACCTTCACAAATTGGATTAACTGCTGTGAAATTTGGAATTACGGGTGCATTTACAACTATTGTAAGTTCAGCTGTTGAGGCACATTGCCCAGCTGTTGGCGTAAATGTATAAGTTATAGTATCTTGATTATTTAATGCTGGCGACCAAACTCCAGTATATCCATTTAACGATGTCGTTGGAAGCGCGCTTAAAGTTCCGCCTTCACAAATAGGATTTACGGAATTAAAAGTTGGTGTTATTTTTTCATTTACAGTTACTGTCACCGTTTTTTCATAAATACAAGTTACCGTTTCTGCTAGTGATAAATCATCTATTGCAAAATCATTTCCTGTTCCAACAAATTCTCTATTAAACATTGTAATATCTGCAGTAGTATTTGAACCCGAATTCCAGTTATGCGATACTAATGTCCACAAACAAGTTGTTGAAGGTGCAGTTACTGGCGCTGCTAAAGAAACGCCATTAATAGTAATTTCAATTTTAGCTGGATTTTCTGGAGCTACTGAAGCTATGTAGTACGAAAAAGTATAATCTGTATTTGGCTCAACAGTTACAGGTGTTTCAGTACTCCAAACCTTAATCGTTCCCGTTGGATCAGTAGAGCCATC
The DNA here is from genome assembly GCA_035425765.1 of Flavobacterium sp. GTDB lineage: Bacteria > Bacteroidota > Bacteroidia > Flavobacteriales > Flavobacteriaceae > Flavobacterium. The sequence goes on from DAOLYL010000142.1 coordinate 3,394, forward strand.
AAATATCATCATGTTTCCAGTTCCTGTTGTATGATCACCACAAGAAGCAAATGGAGCAAACCAATTGTTTGGATTAGTAACAATAAAATAAGAAGATTGAACTCCAAAAGGACTTGGGTCAGCAACTTCGCTATATTC
>DAOLYL010000142.1:3631-6211 GCA_035425765.1 Flavobacterium sp.
GGACATGTTGGATTTATGGAAGAATAAGTTCCAGTAAAAGGAAGCGCACCTTCAGTAATTGAAAAATCATCAACAGCAAAATCATTTCCTATTGGACCAGCATTAATTGTTCTTAGACGAACCATTACATTATTGGCTGTGGCAACGAAAGAGTAACTTATTTTTTTCCATCCTTCAGATGGTAAAGGCGCTAAATTATTTAAATTAGTAGGGTTTATACCATTTGCATTCACAAAAAAAACGCCAATATTAGCGCGAGTTGAACTATCGTCAGTGACAGCATTTGAAACTGATTTAATCCAATAACTAAATGTATAAGTTGTTCCTGCAGTAAATCCACCAATTGCTCCACCAGTATTTCCAGTTGTCCAAAAGAATTTATTTCCAGCTGTTGCTCCATCAAAAACTAACATATTTCCCGTTCCTGTTGTATGATCGCCACCAGAAATATAGGTGGAATTCATTATTGTTGGATTGGTTGTTCTACCATAAAAACCAGGATTACTAGTTCCGTTTAATGGATTAATCAAAGTATAATCATGAACTAAAAAACCAACTCCACTTCCGCCACTTTCAAAATCGCCATTGGATAAAATTTGTGCATTCAATTGACAATTGCCTAAAATTATAAAAACGATTGCTAAAAACGTTCTTTTAAAAAAAATGGAGTACTGTGGTTTCATAACTTAAAAAATTTCATAATTCATAAAAATAGACTATTATTTTTCTTCTTTTGTCCAAAATATGATATAGAAACTATACTATTAACAATTTAACACAAAACAGATGAAATAGTATATTATGATTGGGAATCGGTTTTCTTAAATTCAACCACAGTCGAAGATTCAATGCAATTGTTGTGGTAATGTTAAGTTATTGCAATCGATATAATTATTAAAATTTAGCATTAAAATCAATAAAACCGGCTATAAAAAAGTCAAATCTATCAGAAACCATTAATTTTTTCTTTTTAATGGGTTAAAAATTTAAAATATCAATTTTGAGAAAACTATACAGTTTAATTGAGGAAGATTTTTGAAATTGAAACTAATTTTAAAATAATGATTGTTGTGTTGTAGGGTTTTCATGTTCCAGAAGCCATTTTTTTCGCCACAAACCTCCAGCATAACCAGTAAGCGAACCATCAGTTCCAATTACGCGATGACACGGAACAACAATCCAAAGTGGATTTTTGCCATTAGCAGATGCAACCGCGCGAATGGCTTTTACATCACCGAGTTTTTTGGATAAATCGAGATATGAAATGGTTTTACCAAAAGGAATTTGGAGTAATTCTTGCCATACTTTTTGCTGAAAGTCGGTTCCTTTTGGGTTTAATTTGAAGTTGAAATCTTTACGTTTTCCATCAAAATAGTCGCTTAGTTGTGTAGCTGCTTCTTGTAATTCAGTTGGAATTATTTCTGAAATTACTCCTTCTGATGTAACGGATATTTCTGTAATGCCGTTTTCATCGCCAACGATTTTGGTAATTCCAAGTGGTGAATTTATAAAAGCTGTCTGCATTTTAACGATCATATAAGCTTTTAAAATATACATTTTGGATTACCTCAGAATGGACATCTATTGGTAAATCACGTCCGCAAATATCTTGTCGTTGAACATTTGAAACCATGCTTTTTAAACTTTCTATCCTTTGTGAATCGGTATACCAATTAAATTTTTTTGGTGATAAATTGATTTTGTCTTTGTCAAAACTGTCGTTCCAAGCTGTTTTTCCTAGCTTTTGGATGCTGTAAACTTCAACTACGTCGGTTGTGTCAGTATCAAATAATGTTAGTGAAACATTGTCTTTAAAATCAAAAGTTGCAGATTTTTTTTGAGAAAAAGCAACCGAAAATACCATTATTAGAACTAAAGAAAAATAAGTTGACTTCATAATTAGCTTGATTTCAATAAAGGTAAATAATTTTGATTATAAAACCTTTTTATTTTGCAAAACTTAACATATAATCTTCCAATGCTTTTAGTTCTTCGTAGCTCATTTGCTTGGTGATAGCAAAGTTGGTTTTCATGGTTTCATATTGGCTTGGATCAACGATGGGTTCGGCTTCTTCTTTTAGAAAAGAAACGATACTAGCGTTTTTTTCTTTGTAGATTTTGGCAATTTCGGTGATGCTTGGTCCAATTACTTTTTGGTCGGGTAAATGACATGCTGTACAGGTTCCTTTACCTGAAAATAATTCTTCGCCTGAAACTGTAACCGAAGTTTCATCGTGTTTTGGTTGATCAAAATTTTCTTCAGTTTCTTTTTTACAAGAAAAAAGAATTGATAACATTGCAACAAATAGTATTTTCTTCATTCTATTTTTCTTTATTTAAGATAATCGCAGCTTCTTTGGCAAAATAAGTCGAAATTAAACTTGCTCCAGCGCGTTTTATGCACATTAATTGTTCCATCATGATTTTGTCGTGGTCGAGCCAACCTCTTTCGGCAGCGGCTTTTATCATAGCATATTCGCCCGAAACGTGGAAAACTGTAACCGGAACATTCACTGCGTTTTTAACCTCACGAACAATGTCGAGATAAGCAATTCCGGGTTTTACCATAACCATATCGGC
>DAOLYL010000143.1:0-3166 GCA_035425765.1 Flavobacterium sp.
TTAAAAACCTTGCTCGACGGCTGTTTTCTTCTCGGGGAATTGTCCAACAGAACAGCAGATATTGTAGCGGGTTTTGGCGAATTATTATCATCACAAATTATTGCTGTTGCCTTAAAACAAAAAATAAATGCCGTTTTCAAAGACAGTCGCGAATTAATAAAAACAAATTCCGATTTTGGAAAAGCCAACGTTGATGCGGAAACCACCAATCACTTAATTGCCAATTATTTTAAAGAAAATAAAGCTCAAGTAGTATTACTTCCTGGTTTTATTGCAAGTGACGAAGCTGGAAACACTACAACATTAGGTCGTGGCGGTTCGGATTACACCGCAGCTATTATTGCCAACGCTACTCATGCCACTGCTTTAGAAATTTGGACGGATGTTAACGGTATGTTTACTGCCAATCCAAAAATTGTAAAACAAGCGCAACCTATCGAAACTATTTCCTATCAAGAAGCGATGGAATTGTCTCATTTTGGTGCTAAGGTTTTATATCCGCCAACTATTCAACCGGTTTTAGACTCTAACATTCCAATTTGGATTAAAAATACTTTTGAACCTGATGCTTTTGGAACTTATATTTCAAATGAAAACCAAGCAGGAAACAATCCTATCAAAGGAATTTCACATATTGATAAAATTGCACTCATAACACTTGAAGGCTCGGGAATGATTGGCGTTGCAGGTTCATCAAAACGTTTGTTTGAAGTTTTATCTAATCATTCAATCAACGTTATTTTTATCACTCAAGCTTCTTCTGAACATTCTATTTGTATTGGAATTCTAAACCAAGATGCGGAGAATGCCAAAAAAGCCATTGATAAAACCTTTGAACTCGAAATTGCACAAAGTAAAATCGAACCTTGTATCGTGGAGAAAGATTTATGCATCGTAGCGCTAGTAGGCGAAAACATGAAAAATCACCAAGGCATTTCGGGTAAAATGTTTAGCACTTTAGGCAAAAACAACGTCAATATTCGTGCAATTGCTCAAGGTGCATCGGAACGAAATATCTCCGTAGTGATTAATGAAAAAGATGTAAAAAAAGCATTGAACACACTACACGAACGCTTTTTTGAAGACAACACCAAACAACTTAATCTATTTGTGATGGGAATTGGTAATGTGGGCGAAAAGTTCATTGACCAAATTCACCAACAGAAAAAATTCCTAAAAGAAAATCTAAAAATAAATGTACGTGTTATTGCTTTAGCGAATTCTAGAAAAATGCTTTTTGACGAAGACGGCATCAACCTCAACGATTGGAAAGCCAAAGTAGATAATGGAGAAAAAGCCAGCGTGAACGATTTCATTTCAAAAGTAAAAGAACTCAATTTGCGCAACAGCATTTTTGTAGACATTACCGCTAACTATGATGTAGCGATGATTTACGAGCAATTTCTTCGAATGAATGTTGGCGTGGTTACTTGCAACAAAATTGCCTGTTCCTCGCATTATGAAAACTATAAAAAACTAAAAGAATTATCTCGAAAATACAACGCTCCGTTTTTATTTGAAACCAATGTTGGTGCTGGACTACCAATCATCGATACATTGAAAAATCTCGTGGCTTCGGGTGATAAAGTCAACAAAATTCAAGCGGTGTTATCAGGCAGTTTGAACTTTATTTTTAATAATTTCTCCGAAACCTACAGCTTCCACGATGTAGTCAAACAAGCAGGTGTAGAAGGCTACACCGAACCTGATCCGAAAATTGATTTAAGCGGTGTAGATGTAGCCCGAAAAATTTTAATCCTCATTCGCGAAAGCGGTGTTTCCATGGAAATGGAAGACATCGAAAACAATTGCTTCCTTCCTGAGGAATGCATGAACACCACTAACAACGACGATTTTTTCAAGTCATTACTCAAAAACGAAAGTCATTTCAACCAATTATTAGCTGAAGCTAAAGAAAAAGACAGCCGAATTAAATTTGTAGCTCAATATGACAATGGAAAAGCATCAGTTGGATTGCAATTTATTCCGAAAGAAAGTCCGTTTTATAATTTGGAAGGAAAAGACAACATCGTTCAGTTTTTTACCGAAAGATATGTTGACCAACCATTATTAATCAAAGGTGCTGGTGCTGGTGCTGCGGTTACAGCTTCTGGTATTTTTGCTGATGTAATTCGAATTGGAAATGTGTAACAAGCAACTTAGTAACTGAGTTTCTAAGCATCTTAGCACAAAAAACTCAGAAACTCAGCTGCTCAGCAACAAAAAAATATGAACGAAATAAAACTATTCTGTCCTGCCAGTATTGCTAACTTAAACTGTGGGTTTGACGTTATCGGATTGTGTTTGGATACCATCGGCGATGAGATGATCATTAGAAAAACATCTGAAAAAGGAATAAAAATCACCAAAATAACCGGTGCTGATTTGCCGTTTGAAAACGAAAAAAACGTAGCAGGCGTTGCCGCTTTAGCCATGATAAATGCGATTGAAATTGATTATGGTTTTGAAATAGAAATTCATAAAAAAATTAAAGCCGGAAGTGGCATTGGAAGTTCTTCCGCTAGTGCTTCGGGAGTTGTTTTTGGCATAAACCAATTGCTTGGCAAACCTTTTTCAGATAGCGAACTGGTAGAATTTGCCATGCAAGGCGAAGCGTTAGCCAGCGGTGGTTTTCATGCAGACAATGTTGCTCCTGCACTACTTGGTGGCATTATTCTTATTCGTGGTTACAACCCGATTGATTATATAAAAATAGCTACGCCTAGCGAATTGGTTGCCGTAGTTTTACATCCGCTGATTGAAGTAAAAACCTCAGCATCGCGTGCCGTATTGCCCACTGAAATTCCACTAAAAACCGCCATCACCCAATGGGGAAATCTTGGCGGATTAATTGCGGGTTTCTACACTTCAGATTATGAATTGATTGGTCGTTCGCTACTCGATGTTGTGGCTGAACCTCATCGTAAAAAATTAATCCCTAATTTTGACCAAGTAAAACAAACGGCGCTGCAAAATGGCGCGCTTGGTGCTGGAATATCTGGTGCTGGACCATCGATTTTTGCGCTGTGCAAAGGAAACGAAACCGCCAACAAAGTAGCCGATGCTATGAAAGAAGCCTATGTCGGAACGGGTATTCCGTTTGACATTCATGTTTCGAAAATAAATGAAGAAGGAGTTAAGATAATTACGAATTAAAAATTACGAA
>DAOLYL010000143.1:3266-4446 GCA_035425765.1 Flavobacterium sp.
ACCTATGTGGTTTAAAAAATAATAAAATGAATTACTACAGTCTAAACAATAAAACCCATAAAGTTTCTTTTCAAGAAGCCGTCATTCAAGGATTAGCACCTGATAGAGGTTTGTATTTCCCTGAAACGATAACACCTTTGTCTGCTACTTTTTTTGAAACTATTGAAACTATATCCCATGAAGAAATCGCTTTTGAAGCCATCAAGCAATTTGTGGGTTCTGAAATTCCTGAAGCGGAACTAAAACAGATTTTAAAAGAAACCCTATCCTTTGATTTTCCTTTGGTGAAGGTAGAAGAAAATGTTTTTTCGTTGGAATTATTTCACGGACCAACCATGGCGTTTAAGGATGTTGGCGCCCGATTTATGTCGCGGTGTTTGGCGTATTTCAACCGAAACAAAAACCAACAAAACACCGTGCTTGTTGCTACTTCTGGCGATACTGGCGGTGCTGTAGCTAGCGGGTTTCTTGGTGTAAAAGGCGTAGAAGTCGTTATCCTTTATCCTTCGGGCAAAGTGAGCGATATTCAAGAACGACAGCTTACTACCTTAGGTCAAAATATCACCGCACTAGAAGTGGAAGGCGTTTTTGACGACTGTCAAGACATGGTGAAAAAAGCTTTCCTTGATGAGGAATTGAAATATAAAAACCTAACCTCAGCCAATTCGATAAACATTGCCCGTTGGTTGCCGCAAATGTTTTATATTTTCTTTGCTTACCGCGAGTTGAAGAAACACAACCAACCGATAATTTTATCTTGTCCAAGTGGTAACTTTGGAAACATCTGTGCCGGAATTATGGCAAAACGTTTGGGATTACCCATCGCTCATTTTGTAGCTTCGACCAATGCAAATGATACCGTTCCGCGCTTTTTAGAAAAAGGCAACTACGAACCTAAACCTTCTATTGCTACTATTTCAAACGCAATGGATGTGGGAAATCCGAGTAATTTTATCCGCATACAAGAGTTGTATAACAATGATTTGGCAGCGTTTCAAAAGGATTTTTCGTCTTATAGTTTTACCGATGCAGAAACCGAAGCTACGCTAAAAACTATTTATAAAAACACTAACTACATTGCCGAACCTCACGGTGCTGTGGGTTATTTGGGTTTGAAGGAAGAAATGCAACAGCATCCGAATGCCGTTGGTGTGTTTCTAGAAACGGCACACCCAATTAA
>DAOLYL010000143.1:4546-6190 GCA_035425765.1 Flavobacterium sp.
AACTTTTATTCCTTTATGATTTTAATTACTTTATTTTCTCCTTGGCTTGTTACTGTGATAAAATAGACGCCATTCGTTAGCGAAGAAAAATCAATAGTTGTTTGTAAATCATTTACTTCTTTAACTAAAACAGTTTGACCTAAGATGGAGTTAACCTCTATCTTTTCAATGGTGAAATTGTTAGATATAGTTAAACTGTTTTTTACCGGATTTGGATAATATTTCAAATCGGTTAAAGCATAATCTGAACTTCCAAGAGTTGCCACAAATTCTGTGTTAAATGTATTTGTCACAATCGCTGGATTGGTATCAAAATAAATATTTGCAAAATTTGGAATGATATCACCAACGGCATATCCTGGTTTAGGTTTTACTTGAAAAATTACATATCCTTTTCCTATAGTGGTGTCTTCAACGGAAGGAGGAAGATTAATCCCGTTGAATTTCCATGTTAGACTTGCTCCTACTCTTTCTAAAATATAATCCGCACTAGCATGAACCATTTTTATAGAAGAAGGTTCTAATTTATCATCTAAAACATCTGTGATTTTTACAAAATTGGCATTAGCCGTTCCTGTGTTTTCAAAACGAATCGTATAGGTCAAATAATCATTTGGTGTAAAACTTGAAAACAATATTTTACCACCATGTGATTCCATCTTATCATTAGGATCATAAGCACCAACGATAACTTGAACCAAATTGCTGTTATTATTTAAAGGAACAATATCACCTGTTGGTTCATTTATAGAAGCAGAACTTACTAACAAATCCCCTAAGTTTACCGTTGGAATTGTTGGCGTCAACATTTCAATTGTAATAGTTCTAGTTTCATAAGGTAATAGATTTGTAAAATTATAGGTAAATCCAGTAGCATTGATAACCACTCCTGATTGTGATGTATTAACAATAGAAGCATTAGTTGGTTTATTGAAAGTTATAGTTCCTGATGGTACTAACTGATTTGAATAATTTCTATACACAATAAGACATCGGTATGGTTCTCCTGGACGAGGCGAACTACTTCCCATTAAATAAACTGATAAATCTTGATAAGGAATAGCAATTATTGGAAAATCCTTGGTTGTGATGCCTGAAGCTGTTGGAACTGTTACGTTAGAATAAGAAGTAGCACAAGAATTATATGGATAATAAGGCGTATCAACATTATAGGTTAAATTATAAACATTTGATGGATCCGATTCATACAAGTGGTGGAATGTACTCGTGTAAACATTGTGAACAATTCCTCCATTGATAGAATAGTCGTAATTACCATAAGGAAAACTTACTTCTAAACCATTTTGTGCTGAATTTGAATCAGAATCAATAAAAGCATTAAGTTTTAAACCGTTACTTACATTTAAACTTATTAATTGTCCTGGATCACTAGCTCCTTGATTATAAGTACTGCCTTCAACAAGTTCTCCACTATAAATTCCATTAAAAGTTGTAAAAAAATAATTATATACATATCCAGTGGAAATATCGTTTTGGGTTAGCACATAAAAAGCTTCAAAAGAAGTGGTGTCAGTTGCACCAGCTGCTAAACTGGCTATCGGTCCACCTGTAAAATTAGTTACGCCTTGAACTGTATCAAAAACAATATTGGTAATAGGTGCGTTTCCAATATTTGAAATAGTA
>DAOLYL010000144.1:0-3138 GCA_035425765.1 Flavobacterium sp.
CTGCGACTTCTGCGATTGCTTTGATGTGTTCTGGTGTAGTGCCGCAACAACCGCCGATTATATTTATTAAATTATCTTGTAAATATTCTTTAATTAAGGCTTGCATTTCTTTTGGTGTTTGGTCGTATTGACCGAATGCGTTTGGTAATCCTGCGTTTGGATGTGCCGAAATATTTAGTTGTGTATTGTGTGCTAGTCTTTTTAAATACGGTTTTAATTGATCGGCACCAAGTGCGCAATTGAATCCAACGCTTAATAAATCTATATGTTGAATTGAAATTAAAAATGCTTCGACCGTTTGTCCAGAAAGTGTTCTTCCTGAAGCATCTGTAATTGTTCCAGAAACCATTACTGGAATGTCTAGATTGCGTTGTTCTTTTACTTCTTCGATTGCGAAAAGTGCGGCTTTTGCGTTTAAAGTATCAAATATTGTTTCTACTAATAAAACGTCGCTTCCGCCATCGATTAATGCTTCAACTTGTTGTTTGTAGCATATTCGTAAATCGTCAAAAGTTACGGCACGAAATCCTGGATCGTTTACATCTGGTGACATTGACGCTGTTCGGTTTGTTGGTCCAATTGAACCTGCTACGAAACGTGGTTTGTCTGTGAATTCGTCGGCAACTTCTCGGGCTATTTTGGCGGATTGGTAGTTAAGTTCGTAAACCAAATCTTCCATGTGGTAATCTGCCATTCCGATGGTTGTTCCCGAAAATGTGTTGGTTTCTACAATATCAGCACCAGCTTGAAAATACAATCGGTGAACTTGTTTTACGGCTTCGGGTTGAGTGATGGAAAGTAAATCGTTGTTTCCTTTTAATGGATGTGGAAAATCTTTGAAACGTTCGCCACGAAAGTCTTCTTCGGAGAAATTATTGCGTTGAAGCATTGTTCCCATTGCTCCGTCGAGGACGAGAATTCTTTGTTGTATTGCTTGGTTTATTTTTGACATATTGTTTTTTTCACAGAGTTGCACTAAGTTTTCACAGAGTTTCACAAAGGTTTTTATTTTCTTAACCGCAAAGCTCACAAAGGTTTTTCGCAAGGTTCGCTAAGTTTAATTTTATAATAATTTTTAACCCATTAAGAAAATTAAGTTTATTAAGAAAATGTTCTTTTGGAAACTTGATTTTACAAAAATGGAATACTGTTTAGCCCTGATTGCAGCGGTATCTTTTTATTTTTTTCTTTAAAAAATAAAAAATATAGCGGAAAGCAGGAATAGGGTTTGCTGAAAATGTGCAAGCCATTCGCTCTTAAAAAATATTTTTGTTATTGGGAAAGTGAGAGGAAATTCTCGGGGTTATCTGTTTCCGATAAATCGGAATAGAATGTAGCACCTTTTCTAGTTGATAGGTTGCTAAGCTTTCATCGAGTCTAATCTCTCCAGCTTTCGTGATAACGGTCAATAAGTTTATGAACGGTGCAAAGTAATGGTATAGATTTTTAATTTGCAAGTGTTTGTGAAAAATAAAAACCTACAACGATATAGTGTTGTAGGTTTTTGGGTTGGATCGGTTGGTAAATTATTGAAATACAGCTTCTTTTGTTTTTATTTTATCGGCGATTTTTAAAATATCGGTCAAAACGCCACGAGCTGTAACTTCTTTTCCTGCGCCTGCGCCTTGAATGACAATTGGGATTTCGCCGTAGGATTTTGTGTAGATTTCGATTAAATTATCAGCTCCTTTTAGCTGACCTAATGCTGTTGCTTTTGGAACAGAAATGAGTTTGACTTCGAGTTTTTGAGTGATTACATCGAGTTCGCCAACGTAGCGTAAAACGTGGTTTTGGGCTTGGGTTATTTTGGCAACGTTGAATGGTTTGTCGAATAACGTTTTGTTAATTGAGTATTGTGCTTTAGAATGTTTTTCGTTTAAATCTGGAAGTAAAAGTGATGCGATTTTGATGTCGGAAAACTCGAATTTCTGTTCGATTTCACGAGCTAGAATTAATAATTTTCTGGCAACATCGTTTCCTGATAAGTCTTCGCGCGAATCGGGTTCGGTGTATCCGTTTTTTTCGGCATCGGCTAGAATTTTGGAAAATGAAGTTTCCTCGGATGAAAATCTGTTGAAGATATAACTTAATGAACCAGAAAAAACACCTCTAATTTTAGTGATTTTTTCTCCTGAAAAATGCAAATCATTGATGGTTTGAACTACTGGTAAACCTGCTCCAACATTGGTTTCGTACAGGAAAGTTTTGTCGAAATTTTTTAGATTTCTTCTTAATTCGTTGTAAAAATCTAAATGTAACGTGTTGGCTTTTTTATTGGCAGTTACAATATTAAATCCATTTTGGATTAATGGAATGTAATTTTTGATAATTTCGGAACTTGCTGTAGCATCAACTGCAATTAGGTTTTCGAGATTTTGTTCTTGAACATATTCAATGATATCTTCAATTCTGAACGGAATTGCCGATTGCGCAAAGTTGGCTTCCCATTGATTTTTTACGCCGTCTTTTTCGAAAAAAGCCAAAGTTGAATTGGTAATTATTGGAAATCGAAGGTCGATATTTCTTTTTTCAAGGAAGAATTTTTGGCTTTCGATGACTTGATTGATTAATGTGCTTCCTACATTTCCGATACCGAAAAGGATAACATTTATTTTAAGCGTTGACATAATTTTGTTGTTTTTGTTTGTTAAAAATGGGTTCTAAAATTTGGGATAATTGATCGAATTCTATCAGAAAAGCATCGTGACCATGAATGGATTTTATTTCGCTGTAAAAAACATTTTCCTTAATTAATTTTATATTTTGATAGGTTTCACGGTTTTCATCGGCAGTAAAAAAATAATCGGTATCGACCGCAACGATGTGAATATTGGTTTGAATTTCTTTTAAAATTGACACAAAATCTTTTCTATTTCTAGTAATATCATTGGTTTTTAAAAGATGGTTCATCAGTTTGTAAGCCGATAATCGGAAACGGTTTTTGAGTTTAATTCCGTGATTGATTAACCAATTTTCTATATGGAAAACATTGTTGATTTTTTCTCTTTGAAATCGCTGATTGATTGATTTTGGTGTTCGATATAAAAGCATTGCGTGCAATCGTGCATCGGCAATTGGATCATCGGAATTATTTAGAATTTGATTTTGAATTAAAACATTGGCAATAACCCAATCGGT
>DAOLYL010000144.1:3238-6064 GCA_035425765.1 Flavobacterium sp.
GGTTTCTGTTTTCCGATTTCTAAAGTAAAATTGAGAATATCTATTTTTTGTAATTCCTTTTTCATAACATTTTTTTTAAAAAGACTGCCTTCAACCAGATGATTGAAGACAATCTTCAAAACAAACAAACAAAACCTAATTTTTACTTTTTATGCTACTTGAGAAGTTTGAAATTCCTTGAAAAGTATCACATTTACTGGTGTTGGATTTACCAAATTATCTTGAACTGGACAACGATTTTCAACTTCGATAAGCCATTTTTTTAGTTCTTCCAAACTTGCATCTGACGTTGGTTTTACAATTACCTCAACCGAACTAAAGCCAGCTCTTTCATTGCTGATTTTTCCCTGATATTTGTCAAGACTTAATTTGGCAGACAGTTCAACTTGAAGTGATTTTAAAATAATTCCGTGTTCTTTGGCAACGATTTTTCCAACGGCATTGATGCATCCAGCGTAACCTGCCAAAATATATTCTAGTGGACTTGGACCTTCTAATTCTGGAAAATCATCGTTTTTACTAATTCGGACATCAAAATTTTGAGCTTTCACTACAAACTGATTTTGCTCTTTTGCGTATCCGACAACATTTACAATTTTCTGGCTCATGATTATACTTTTTGAGTGTTTTTAATAGTTTCAAATACTTCTTTTAAATCGGCTTTCAAGTCATCGATATCTTCTAAACCTACAGAAAGACGAATTAAATCTTTAGAAACTCCTGTCGTTTCCTGTTCGGCATCTGATAATTGTTGATGTGTTGTACTTGCTGGATGAATTATTAGTGATTTGGTATCGCCAATATTTGCCAAAAGCGAAAATAATTTGGTTTGATCTGCTACTTTTTTTGCTGCTTCAAAACCACCTTTTAATCCAAAAGTTACAATGCCGCTTTTTCCTTCAGGCAAATATTTATCGGCTAACTCTTTGTATTTTGAAGTTTCTAAACCTGGATAATTCACCCAAGCAACTTCTTCTTGAGATTGCAACCATTTGGCTAAAGCAAGTGCGTTTTCAGAATGTTTTTTAATTCTAATTTCTAAAGTTTCCAATCCTTGAATGGTTTGAAAAGCGTTAAACGGACTTAAAGCTGCTCCAAAATCACGCAAACCTTCAATTCTAACTTTGGCTATAAATGAAACTGCGCCAAGTGCTTCGTAGTATTTTAATCCGTGATAACCTGCTGATGGTTCTGTGAATTCTGGGAATTTTCCGTTACTCCAATCGAAGTTTCCAGCGTCGATAATTACGCCACCAAGTGAAGTTCCATTTCCTGTGATGTATTTTGTTAATGAGTGAATTACGATGTCGGCACCATATTTTATTGGGTTTAATAAATAAGGAGTTGCAACAGTATTATCAACAATAAATGGAACTTTATATGCTTTTGCTTCTGATGAAATGGCTTCTAAATCCAATACATCTAATTTTGGATTTCCTAAACTTTCTACAAAATACGCTCTTGTATTTTCTTGCGATGCTTTGGTGAAATTTTCAGGATTTGAAGGATCAACGAAAGTTGTTGTGATACCTAATCTTGGCAAAGTTACTTTCAGTAAATTGTAAGTTCCGCCATACAAACTGTTTGATGCAACGATGTGATCACCAGCTTTTAGTAACGTTAAAAATGTTGTTGCAATGGCTGCCGTTCCTGATGCGGTAACGACTGCGCCAATTCCGCCTTCTAATTTTGCTAAACGCTGTTCGAGAATGTCGTTGGTTGGATTATTTAATCGTGTGTAGATAAATCCAGCTTCGGCAAGACCAAAAAGATTGGCGGCGTGATCTGAATTATTGAAAACATACGATGATGTTTGGTAAATAGGCACGGCTCTTGTTCCTGCGTTTTTAGTAATATCGTGTCCTGCGTGAAGTGCGTTGGTTGAAAATTTTTGTGTACTCATTTTTTTAGAATTTAAGATTATTAGATATTTAGATTATTAATTTTTTGAAATAAAAAAAGTCCCTTCGGATGGCTTACCAAAAGGACTTTTAGGGATATAGATGAACTATAAATTAAGTTTTCCGCATTTGGCAATAGGATATGATCATGCAACACATCATCATGTGCATCATTCGGTTCATCATCATATTTTTTGCTATTGCGTTCATTTTGAAATTATATTTTTTGAATTTGACTTAAATAAAAAAACCTCTGCGATTTGCAGAGGTTTCATTTTGGATATATTTTAAAAATTTAAAATTATGCAATAGAAATACTCTGCGGAAGTTTCCACATCATATGACACATATTGCGCATTGTTAAATTCATTTTTTCTTTGTTTTTGATGGAGCAAACTTCTGAACTATTTTTGAATTGACCAAATAAAATTTCAAAATTTAACATTTGAAAACTTTGATTATATATTTAAATACTACGTATTTAGATTTTTGAAAATTGCGTTAAAAAAATAAAAAAAGTAAAATTGATTTTTCTATTCGAAATAGTCTTTATACATTTGCACCCGAAATAAAGAGGAAAAATTTGAACTGATTGCAACCTCATTAAAAAATGCTAAAGCAGAAACTCTCCTTTAGCCCTTTTTCCCGCAATTAGAATTTTCTTCATAAAAATTAATTTAAAATTAAATTATATTATGGCTTATTTATTTACGTCAGAGTCTGTGAGCGAAGGACATCCTGATAAAGTTGCAGATCAAATTTCTGATGCATTAATCGATAATTTTTTGGCATTTGATGCTGAATCAAAAGTAGCTTGTGAAACTTTAGTTACAACTGGTCAAGTAATTTTGGCTGGTGAAGTAAAATCAAACACTTATCTTGATGTTCAATCAATTGCTAGAGAAGTAATTAGAAAAATTGGTTA
>DAOLYL010000145.1:0-4558 GCA_035425765.1 Flavobacterium sp.
CCAATTCCTTTTAAAGTAGAACCAATTTTAGCTTTACCTTTTGAAGCTTCAGAAGCTGCATCAAGCAATCTATGCGTTGGTAAAATTAAGTGTGCTTTTCTTGAAATGATTAATTTCGATTTGATATCCAAATTAAATTTGGCTAAACCATCAATTTCAGTTTTGAAAACTACTGGATCAATTACAACGCCATTTCCAATTACGTTGATGTTGTTATCGTGAAAAATTCCAGAAGGAATAGTTCTTAAAACGTGTTTTATTCCGTCAAATTCTAAGGTATGTCCAGCATTTGGTCCGCCTTGAAAACGAGCAATAATATCATATTTAGAAGTTAGAACGTCAACGATTTTTCCTTTTCCTTCGTCACCCCATTGTAATCCGAGTAGTAAATCTACAGTCATTGTTTTGTGTGTGTTGTGTTGTTGTTTTTATTTTTATGGTTTCCTTTTTAGCCCCGATTGTAGTGGTATCGTCATTTTTGACGATAGTAACGAAAAGCGGGAATATGGATTTTAGAAATGCCGAACCATTCGCTTCTAATTATTTTTTTTATTAGCATAAAAATATAGCGAATGATTGGTAATTTCTATACCAAAAATTTCTTCAATAGTTTGTTTAATCGTTTGAATTCTTGGATCACAAAATTCAATAACTTCGCCCGAATCGGTCATGATGATATGATCGTGTTGTTTGTCGAAATAGGACTTTTCGTAATGCGCTTGATTTTGTCCAAACTGATGTTTTCTAACCAATCCGCAATCTAAAAGGAGTTCAATAGTGTTGTACAAAGTAGCACGAGAAACTCGGTAGTTCTTATTTTTCATTTTGATATATAAATTTTCAATATCAAAATGCTCTTCGCTATCATATATTTCCTGAAGAATTGCGTATCGTTCAGGAGTTTTGCGATGACCTTTGTTCTCAAGATAGAGAGTAAAAACGTTTTTTACAGTCTCTTGATTTGTGGTATTATCTGTAGCAATTAATGTCATGTGGCAAAGGTAATTTTTTTGTTTAAGGTTTCAAAGTTTATTGTTTTAAGTTTAACTCAATGCTTTAAACTTCTAACCTTCAACTTAATTTGTATATACTCTAGTTACTTTATCAACTCCATCAATTTTTCGAATATTTTCGATGAGTTTTTTCAAAATATTATTATTGTTTACAATTACGGCAACTTGTCCGTTAAACATTCCTGCTTCACCGCTAAGTGAAATGCTTTGGATATTAACGTGCATATTATTTGAAATTACCTTTGTTAACTCATTAGTTAGACCAAGAGTATCCATTCCCGTAATTTTTAGTGTAGCTTTAAATTCCTGTTGTGATGAGTCAATCCATTTGGCCTGCATGATTCGATAAGCATAGTTTGATTGAAGTGTTATTGAATTTGGACAATCCTTTTTATGGACTTTTATACCTTCGTTTATTGTAATAAATCCAAAAACATCATCACCAGGAATTGGATTACAGCAGGAAGATAATTTATAATCGAGTTTATCGTTTTCACTACCAAAAACAAGCATATCATAATTGTTGCTTAGTTCTGGCTTATTGATTTCATCTTGATTTGAACTTGGTGAACGTTTAATTCTATTTTTAAAGAAATTGATAAACGAATTGTTTTTTTGAGCAGCAAAATCTTTTAGCTGTTGATTTTCAATTGAACCAATTCCAACACGATAGAATAAATCTAAACTTGTTTTGAGTTTGAAGAAATTAACCAACTCGTTTACCACACTTTCATTTAAAGTAATTTTTAAATGTTTTAGTTTTCGAGTTAATAATTCTCTTCCTTCTTCGGCTGTTTTCTTGGTGTTTTCGTTGAGAACGTTTCTAATTTTATTTTTTGCTCTTGAAGTGGTAACATAATCTAACCAGTTGATAGTTGGTTTTTGGTGAACAGAAGTAATAATTTCAATTTGATCACCGCTTTTTAATTCGGTATTTAAAGGAACTAATTTTCCATTAACCTTTGTGCCACGTGTTTTTACACCAATTTCGGAGTGAATGCTAAAAGCAAAATCGAGTGAGGTTGCGCCTTTTGGTAATGATTTGATTTCTCCTTTTGGTGTGAAAACAAAGATTTCCTTGGCATACAAATTCATTTTAAAATCTTCAACAAAATCTACAGCATTTGTCTCCGAATTTTCTAAAGCTTCTTTTAATAAGTTGAGCCAAACATCCAAACCGCTTTCTTCGTTGGCACCATTTTTATACTTATAATGTGCAGCATATCCTTTTTCAGCAATTTCGTCCATTCGTTCACTCCGAACTTGAATTTCTACCCATCGACCTTTTGGTCCCATAACTGTGATGTGCAACGCTTCATAACCTGTTGATTTTGGTGAAGAAATCCAATCACG
Organism: Flavobacterium sp.; assembly: GCA_035425765.1. GTDB lineage: Bacteria > Bacteroidota > Bacteroidia > Flavobacteriales > Flavobacteriaceae > Flavobacterium. The sequence goes on from DAOLYL010000145.1 coordinate 2,367, forward strand.
TAAACGGCTTGGACTTGGACGATAATGATCTGTTACAACAGAATATATTTTCCAAGCAAGGAATTTTTCATCATGAAGGTTTGATTTATAGATAATTCGAAGGGCAAATTTGTCATACACTTCATCAAAAGTCACATTTTGAGCTGCCATTTTTCTACGAATAGAATATATGGATTTTGGTCTGCCTTTTAAAGTATATTCAACGCCTTCATCATTCAATGATTTTTTCAAAACATCCGAAACCAGATCGATATAAGCATCTTGTTCTTCTTTGGTTTCTCTAATTTTGCTTACGATTTCGTTATAAATATCGGGTTCAGTATATTTTAAACCTAAGTCTTCGAGTTTTGTTTTGATGTTGTACAAACCCAATCGATGGGCTAATGGTGCATAAATATAAAGTGTTTCCGATGCGATTTTTACTTGTTTGTAATCAGGCATGGAATCCATGGTTTGCATATTGTGCAAACGGTCGGCAATTTTTATTAGAATTACCCGAACATCATCATTTAGCGTCAGCAACATTTTGCGAAAGTTTTCGGCTTGCATCGAAATGTTCATGTCTTTTTTGACTTGAGCAATTTTGGTCAATCCTTCAACCAAATGGGCAATTTTAGGATTAAACATTTTTTCAATGTCTTCAACAGTAACATCAGTATCTTCAACTACATCGTGCATCAAAGCCGCAGCAATACTGGTTGCGCCAAGTCCAATTTCGGACGCCACAATTTTTGCCACACCAATAGGATGAAAAATATATGCTTCGCCCGATTTTCTTCGTTGGTCTTTGTGAGCATCAACGGCAACATCAAATGCTTTGCGAATCAGTTTTTTATCGTCATCAGTAAGTGTTTGATAACTTATACGTAGTAATTCTTTGTATTCTCTTGCAATTGCTTTTTTTTCCTCTTCTAAATCTATCTCAATCATAGCCAATAATTCTATCGACTAAAAATAAGAAAAAAAAAGATACGTTTGGAAGTAAAAATTACAATTTTTTGATGAAAACTAAACATTCGAATTCTGTTTTTATTTTTGAACTCGGTTAAAATCTAAATCGTGAAAATCATAACTAAAATCAGTCAAAGGCGAAATGGCTTTCATTTTGAAATGATTTACATTTCCATTGGTATCTAAATCAAAGAAAATATGCGAATCAGCATGAAAACTACGAATGTTCCATTTTACCACAAAATTTTGGTCTTTGTAGAAAAATATTTCTCCAGTTAATCTTGGCGAACGTTTTGAAGTGAAATATAGTTTTCCTTTCTTTTCATAAATAGAAACTTCGCCAAACCAGTCGTCTTTAAATGTTCCGATGTATTTTTTGAAGTCTATTTTTGTTTTTGCTTTGATGTTTTTATCGACTTGTGCCCAAACTTCGTCCGTGATTTTATCGGCATTGTCTTCGGCTTGTTTTCTGTCTTGCGTTAAATTTGCCAAATGGTCAAATTTTGCTAAACCTAAATAACTGTCTTTTATGGTATTGGAAATAACGGTAAAAGCTGCGCCACTTTGCTGGTTAGTCAAAACGATAATTCCCAGTTTTTCGTTTGGAAACATAATGGTTTGTGTAACAATTCCGTCCAATCCGCCAGTATGTGAAACTTGTAAATGACCATTAATATCCGTCAATTGCCAACCTAAACCATAACTTCTGAAGTTCGTTGTATAAGGATGACTTTTTCGGTTGGGCAAAATAGTTTGCGACGACCAAGTTTCCATGATTTGTTTCTCGCTGATGAGTTGTTTTCCGTCAAAATTTCCTTTGTTCATTTGGAAATTAAGCCATTGACTAATGTCGTTTACCGAAGCATATAAACCTGCGGCAGCATCAAAAATTGGATTAGTATAACGCTTGATAACTTCCAATTTCCCGTTAGTTGGAACGTGTGGTACAATTACGTTTGTTGTATCTTTTAATCTGTTCCAAGAAGCGGCACTGTTTTTCATTCTGATAGGTTTCATAATACGTTCTTCCACAAAATCACACCATGATTTACCCGAAACTTTTTCAATTACTTCGCCAGCAATCACATAGAGTAAATTATCATAATCATATTTGGTTCTAAATCCCGAAACTGGTTTCAGGTATTGAATGTTTTTTACGATGTCTTTTGGTGTGAAATCATGTCCATCAGGCCAAATCATCAAATCGCCTGCGCCAAGTCCAAGTCCGCTTTTATGGGTTA
>DAOLYL010000145.1:4658-6050 GCA_035425765.1 Flavobacterium sp.
TAAAAGTTTATGTTTCATTATTTTTAATTCTTAATTATTCAAAGTTAGTGAGTTCGTTTGAAATTTCTTCGTATAAATCCTTTTCCCAAGCAATAGCTTCAATTTCTGGAAACGTTTTGTTTGTTCTAAAATCATGTGGCGCAATTATAATAGGGAAGTGTTTGTTTTTAGTTTTAGTTGCTAAAATAAAAATTTCTTCAATGTTTTTGTCGCCAACAGGAATACAACCAATAGTGACACTTTTTCCGTGAATCATAATATCGCCACCTAAATCGGTTCGTCCATCTTGTTTTGCTTTTTCTTTGTCAAAAGCGTTTGGATAATTTACTTTTATAGAAAGATGGAATTTGCTGTTTGGGTTTAAATATTCCATTTGATAAATGCCTTCTGGAATTTGTTTGTCGCCATTTTTTAGTTTAGGACCAATTTTTCCGCTGAATGCTGTAAAAGGATATTTCTTTAACAATTTCCAATCATTAGTATCACTTTTTCGAATGTAGAGTTCTAAAATTTGCTCTTTTTTGAAAGCAAGAATTGCCATTTCGAAATCAGTATTATCAATATTAGTTTTTTCAAAATCACTTTTTAATGAAGCTTCAACTTTTGGATTGTATTTTTCAACAATGCTTTCAATGGTTTGCTTTTCTTTTGATGAAAAAAATAAATTAATGATTTGGTTTCTTAATAGGTAAAGAACCAAAAATAGTACAATTAGTAATAAAAGATAAATCAGTTTTAATTTCATTGTCAACATTGATGAGATTCCTCCTTCATCGGAATGACAAAGTTTACATTATTTTTAATTCTTAATTTCTAATTTTTAATTATTTAAAATCCCGTTGTCTTTTGGCTTCAAAAAGTAAAATGGCTGCGGCAACCGATACGTTCATGCTGTCGATTTCACCTTGCATTGGAATGATAATATTTTGAGTTGCTTTTTCACGCCAAGCCAAAGTTAATCCTGTAGCTTCGGTTCCAACGACTAAAGCTGTTGGTTTGGTGAAGTTTTGCGTATGATAAGACGTTGAATTTTGTAATGTCGCGCTGTAAAAATTGATGTTGTTTTGTTGTAAAAAATCAATAGTTTCTTCGGTTGAAGCTGTTGCAATTTGATTGGTAAAAAGACAACCAACGCTGGAACGAACCATATTTGGATTGTATAAATCGGTTTTTGGATTGGCAATAATCACAGCGTCAACTTTTGCGGCATCACAAGTTCGAAGCATTGCACCGATATTTCCAGGTTTTTCGATACTTTCCATCACTAAAATCAACGGATTTTCGGGAAGTTGCAAGTCGGAAAGTTGATGAGATTTGGTTTTTGCAACGGCAATAATTCCTTCGGTTGTATCGCGATAAGCGAGTTTTTGATAGACTTCTTTGGAGATTTCT
>DAOLYL010000146.1:0-6040 GCA_035425765.1 Flavobacterium sp.
AGTATTTCCACAGCGGTGCGGAGCATTTCCACAGCGGTGCGGAGCATTTCCACAGCGGTGTGGAAATGCTCCGCGGAGGTATTAAAAAGAATATATTATCTATTTATATAAAAAAATTAGGCACGTTAGCCCACTGTTTATAAGGGTTTTAAAAAAAAATAAAAAAAAGTTTACTAAAATTATACTATTTTTATAATTCTTGCGTTATCTGTAAATAACCAACTGCATAGAAGCGGTTTATACTAAATAAGTTAATTTATGAAGTGATAATTACTTGGTCAATTTCTCCTAGGAAAAGAAGCGTCTTTCAGAAGAAGGCGTTAGCCAGTTAAGTATTAATAACAGATAAAATGTATTTATTATGAATAAATCGTATTTCCCGCAAAAACTTGCGGAATTGGTTTTATGGTTGACTAACTATAAAACAAAGTTACCTGATTATATGGCTGAATTAAACCTGACACAATCAGAAGTAGATGATGAAGTGGCTACCTGCGACGCTATCATAGATGCTATTAGCTTGGTGCTTACCCAAAGAAATTTATTGAAAAGCGCCATCAACGGTCGTGATACTTTAGTCAAAAATGATGGTGTTAAAATGCGTATCGACATTGCGCGACACAAAACGGCAAAGCTTTATACTGAAGCTATTGGCGAGGATTTAGGCATTATTGGCACCAACTCAGAGTTTAACCCAGATACGTATAGACCTGATCTATCGGCTATCCCTTTTGGTGGAAACATCCGCATTCGTTTTACTAAAAAAGGAGTAAATGGTATTAATTTGTATAAAAGACAAAAGGGTAGTGGCAACTGGCAGTTTGTTTCTCGTGCTACTAAAAGTCCGTTTGATTACAAACCGGTATTAGCAGTAGAGAGCCAACCTGAGCATTATGAGTTTCGCGCTTTTGGAGTAATTAATGATAAAGAAATAGGTTTGGCAAGTGATATTGCCGAAATTCTTTTTGGAGAATAAATCAAGTTTGTCTTGCTTGATGTAACCACACTTAAAGGACGCTTTTTTTGTGTGGTTACTTTTTTTAAACAAAAAAAGATAGTGTGTTGATTTTTATGTTATTAAGTTGTTGTTTTTTTAATTTTTTTTTGTATTTTTGAATGGCAATAACTTTTTTTTATAATTTTTTAAAAAAAAAATTAATCATCAGGAAGAGCAACTATGTTGCTCTTTTTTTGTTTATATGCTTTGTTGATATGAGTTTAATTGATAATTGATAATTAATTTTGAACCACATAGATACATAGGGTTTTGTTGGTGAGAGGATTGGATATAGTTTTGAATTGTGAATTGTGAGTTGTGAATTGCGAGTTGTGAATTTGTTGGATTTTTTTGCCACGGATTACATGGATTTTCACAGATTTTTTTGATTGTTTATTTGATTGTTAGACGCTTTGGAATTGTTTAGTTTTTATTTGGCATTTAATGTCCATTGCAGTGCTTTTTCTTTTGTTGCTCTAAAAATGGTGGCATGTTCTTCTTTTGGCTCGTTGGAGTAGTTCCAAGTTAGGGTTTTTGGGTTTTCTTTTTCTAAAATCTTTTTTAGGTTATTGGTGTGAACTGAAATATCGGCTGCGCTAGAACCAGCAAACCAAAGGCGTTTGTTTTCCGCAGGAAGTTGGGCTAGACTTTCTTTGGCATTTTTTACCAAATAATGGTCGTTCCACCACAATGATGGATCGAAGGCAATGTAGAAATCAAACATTTCGGGTGTTTGCATCAAAGTTTCCATTACGAATAATCCGGATAATGATTCGCCAATAATTCCTTTTTCTTTTGTTGTTCGGTATTTTTTATTGATTTCTGGAAAGAGTTCGTCTTTGATGAAGTTTCTAAAATTGGTTGAACCGCCAACTATTGGTGCAATTTCTTTGTCTGTGGCTATTTGGGTTGGTCCGGTTAAATCTCTGCGACGCACGGTGTTTTCTATTCCAACTAGAATTATTGGAGCGATGCTTTTGGATTTAATTAGTTGGGCAATGGTGTTGGCAATATGTGGAAAGTCTTCGTTTATTCCGCCATCTGCCATATAGAGAACAGGAAGGGAATCGGTTGTAGTGGTATAATTTGGTGGTGTCCAAACGTTGATTACTCGGGTTTCGGCAACGTGTTTGGATACTATTTTAAAGGTATCGTGAGCTGGAATTGGGTCTTGAGGTTGTGATTTAGAACATGCTGATAAAAAAAACAGCAGTAAAAAGGGAATAAAGATTGATTTCATCAGGTTAATTGTTTTTAATAGATTGTAATGAAATTCAAATATAAACAAATGATTTTATGAAAAAAAGCAGATTTTAAATGAAATAAAAAAGGTCTAACCGAAGTTAGACCTTAATCAATAAAAAACCAAAAAAACTAATTTAATCTATAGGCAATAATGTTGTCTTCTGCCCAATAGGTGCTTCCAAAACCTGTAATGTTTTGATTTGTATTATATGTAAGTACATTTCCTGCAATGTAGTGGTAAGTTTTATTTCCTGGTGTATTATTATTTATAACTACTGTTCCTGTAAGCATTGAATAATAACTTGAGCCAGGATGATTGCCACTAATTAAATTTGAACCTACAATATCTCCCGACGGCATAGGGTTTGCAAGTGGACTATCGGAAAAAGAAGTTCTTACCCAGAAAAAGGAATTATCAAATGAACGACTTAATGAACTTCTTGCCATAAGCATGTTTACATTTACTGCATATCGACCTGGAGGAAGTGTAATGGAAGAACCTGTTTGTAAATAAGGACCAGTTGTATAATCAACAGTAACGCCAACATTACTTATATATCCTACTATATTATTAATTCCAACTGGTTGCCAGGTTCCAACACCATTAGTGTCTGATGTTAAAACTCTGTTTGCTGCTTGTGTTCCGTCAACAATTCTAACGGCACCAGCAGTAGCACTGTTTACATGGAGTAATCTACTTGGCGTTGGTTCGCCAATGCCTACGTTTCCGTTTCCGGCAATTGTCATTCTAACAGGCACTGATGCAATAGCTGTTCCTGATGCCGGATTTATAGTATTTGTAGTTTGAAAAACTAATCCGCCAGAGGATTGATCGGTATTTATTATTGATGTATATCCAGAACCAGCCATTGAGCGTATTGCACCATTATAATAGGAGTTAAAATATATTCCAGGCCAATCGGCAACCATCGAAATTCCTTGGCTTGTTGTTGAATTTCCTCTAAAAAGTGCTGTGGTGTTTCCTATCATTCTATCTACTTGAAAGCGAGCTAATGTTGGTGTTGTAGTTCCAATTCCAACGTTTCCACCGCCAGATGGAACAATTATGGCATAATTGTTTAACGCATCAGTTGCTGAAAAATAACCGGCAATTCTAGTTCCTAAAGTATTGTCAGTTCCTGTAGCTTGAGAATATAATCCGTAAACGGTTCCTGGACTAGCTTCACCATTTCCGTTTGCAAATATTGCTTGATTGGTGGTAGGCAAAGTAGGAGTTGTGCTTCCTAGATGTCCATAAACGCCTGTTGCAAAATAGCTATTGGCTCTATCACCAATTCCCATAATTCCATTTCCAATTCCATAATTTCCAGGTCCACTTCCGCTGCCAAATCCTTTTATAGCAATATTTTGATAATCGGCCGTATTATTTGTTTGTCTTGCTTCGCCAAAAATGGTGCTTTTATTGGCATTAGTATTATCAACAACATGGAGATTTTCGGTAGGGTTTGCAATTCCGATACCTACGTTTCCGGTTGTGTTTTTTATACGCAATCGTTCGATATTGTTTGTTCCAATGGTTACATCATTATTATCAGTTGTACCCATGAAATTTTCGGTTGCTGCAATAGTTGATGTTCCATAAGTTATTGGATTTAATGGAGTAGTTATTGCTGCATTTCCGTTTAAATTCCAACCTGAACCTCTTGAAATTGGTATCCATTGTGGCGGAACGGCATCATTATTCCAATAATAAAATCCTGCCACAACATTGTTTGGTACAGTTCCTGACGCAGCCATATTATAAACTAATGTTGAGGTTGTTACTGCTCCAGAGTTTGGATTAACAATTGTTGTATTGTCTAAAATTGATGTGAGTTGTACTCTCGGAATTAGAATTCCGTTTTCTGTTGATACTATATCCAACATGGCGTTTGGCGTTGTAGTGTTTACACCAACTTGGGCAAAGGATAAAAAAGGAAGTAATAGTAGAAGTGTTAGAATTTTTTTCATGGTTATTTCTTTTTAAAAGTAGTTTTAACGATTAGTTTATTTTTGTTGATCACTCTCAATTCGTAGTCGCCTTTTTCAAGATGGTTAACATTGATGTATATTTTCTTGTCAAGAAACTGATTGATATTTGCTTCATATTTTAGACTCTCTTTCTTTGACATATAGTCCTAGTTTTTTTTGTTGATGTAAAACTAGGATAAGCACAAAAAAATCCCTGTGACTATTGTAACAGGGATTATGATATATGTAACATTGTGTTACAAGTCAATAAAATAAAGGGTTAAGAGAGTGAGTTTAGTTTCTTTCTATATATTCTGTTGGTGTGCAATGATACATTTCTTTGAAACATTTAGAGAAATAAGACACATCATTGAACCCAACAGAGTAAGCAATTTCAGAAATATTTCCGTTGCCTTGTTTGAGTAATTCGGTGCTGACTTTTAATCGTTCGTTTCTTAAAAACTCGGTAGAAGAAACACCTAGAAGCGATTTTAGTTTTCGGTGCAATTGCATTCTACTCATGCCAACTTGGGCAGCAAAATCTTCGGAAGTAAACTCGGAGTTGGACAATTGTTTTTCGAGCACTGTTTGTAGTTTTTCAATAAACTTTTCTTCTACTGAATTGATAACAATATCTACTGGTCGTAAAACCAATTCTTGGCTATAGCGTGTATGGAGTTTTTTGCGTTCTTCAATGAGTTGTACTACTGTTGCTTTTACAATTTCGTTATTGAAAGGTTTGGTTAAGAAAGCATCTGCGGTACTTTTTAGTCCTTCGAGATGCGCTTCATTTGATGTTTTTGCAGTAAGTAAAACTACAGGAATAAATGAAGTTAGTTCATTGGTTTTGATTTGTTTGGTAAATTCAAATCCATCCATTTTTGGCATCATAACATCAGAAATAATACAATCAGGAATTTCTTTTTGGGCTAATTTTAATGCTGCTTCACCGTCTTGGGCTTCAATAATTTGGTAGTTGTTTTTAAAGATGTCTTTCAGCACAGAACGAATTTCGGCATTGTCATCAACGAGTAGCAGTATTGGAAGTTCGGTTTCAGAAACAGTGTTGTTTTTAATGTTTTCAGCTTCAACTTTTGATGGAATAACGATTGCGTTTTCATTGGTTTTAGATAATGGTAAATTGATGATAAACGATAATTCGCCAGCATGAAGTGAGGTTTCAATAGTTCCGTTGTATAAATCGACTAATTCTTTTACTAAGGCAAGACCAATTCCAACGCCTTGGTTGGTTTCGTTTTTTTGATAAAAACGTTCAAAAAGTTTAGGCACATCTTCTTTCTTAATATCACTGCCAGAATTGGAAACTATAAGTTTTAAATTGGAGTTTGTAGTTGATGAATTAAAGGTTATGGTTTCGTTTTTGTTAGTGTATTTAAAAGCATTGGAAACTAAATTAGTGACAATTTTTTCGATTACATCTTTATCGAATAGGTTGTTTTCAGTTGTTTTTTCAATGGATGAAGAGAAATTAATATGATTTTCTTTTGCTTGAAAATCAAATGGTTCCATGATAGAATGTAGAAACGAACTGATGTTTCCGTCTTTTAGAATGAGTTTTAAATTGCCGCTGTCAATTTTGGAAAGTTCAAGCAGTTGGTCCACAAGTTCAAGCATTCGGGTTGAATTGGTATCGATTAAATGTAGTTTGCTTTTCTGATTTTCATCAACAATTTCGCTTTGCAAACTCTGAACCGGACTTTTAATCAATGTTAACGGAGTTCGAAACTCGTGTGAAATATTGGCAAAAAAACGCGATTTCAATTCGTTTAATTCTTTTAGTTTTTGAGCGGTTTTGATTTTATTTCG
>DAOLYL010000147.1:0-5948 GCA_035425765.1 Flavobacterium sp.
GAAAAAAACTACCAACAAAAAGTAAATTATTTCAAAGATATTTTTTCAAAATGTGGTTCTGGAACAGTAAATACTCGTGTTGACGAAAGTTATGTAACGAAATTATTAGGATATTTTAAATCTAGAGGTTAAAAATGAAATTAAAATTATATATCGTATTTCTATTAATTTCTAATGTGATTTTTGCTCAAAAAGTCACAACTTCGGTCGATTCTACTAAGAAAAAAATTGGTGCCGAGTTTAAATTGACGTTAAAAACCGAAGTTGATACGTCATCAAAAGTAAAATTCCCTTCGGGAAAACTATTTGGAAATTTAGAAGTACTTGAAAGCTATAAAATTGACACCATTAAAAACGGAAACCGCTACGAACTCATAAAAAAATATGGTTTAACCCAATTCGATAGTGGAAAATATTTGATCCCGAGATTACCGATTATCATCAATGGCAAAAAAATCTTTAGCGACAGCATAAAAATTGAAATCAGTAACGTAAAAGTCGATACATTAAAACAAAAAATGTACGATATCAAAGATATAATTCCGGCCAAAAGCGATTTTGGAAATTGGTGGATTTATCTTTTAGTTCTCGTAGCGCTAGTTGTTATTGGTTTTCTTGTCTATTTATTTATTAAAAAAAGACAGTCAAATGAAAAACCAGTTGTAATTGAGTTTAAATCGCCTATTGAAAAAGCGACAACTTTGCTGCAACAATTGGAGAAAAAAGAACTTTGGCAAAAAGGTGAAATAAAAAACTATTATTCTGAGTTGACCGATATTGCTCGAAATTATATCGAAGAAGAAATTCAAATTCCTGCGATGGAAAGCACAACTTCTGAACTTATTATTGGCTTACGAAATGCAGCAAAACAAAAGAAATTAAAACTCTCCAGCGAAACCGTAGAAAATCTAGAAAAGGTTTTAAAACAAGCCGATTTAGTAAAATTTGCTAAAGTAAAACCGCTAGATTTTGAAATTGAAGAAGACAAAAAACGTATTTCGAATAGCATCGTAACCATTCATAACTCTATACCTGAAGTAGTTGAAGAAAATGACGAATTAGAACTTTGGAACGAACAACAGAAGGAAAAAGCGCGACTAGAAAAACTAAAAAAACAAAAACGTACTCGAATAATGGCAACGATAGCAATTGTTGCTGGTGTGTTGGTAATGAGTTTATTGGTTTTAATTTATTTCAAAGGATTTGACTATGTTAAAGATAATTTCCTTGGTCATCCTACAAAAGAATTGGTTGAAGGCGAATGGATTTATAGCGAATATGGAAATCCTACCGTAAAAATCGAAACACCAAAAGTCTTGAAACGAATGGATGCTGAAAAAGTTATGCCAAAAAACACTATGGCTTTAATAAAAGAAATGCAGATTTTCATGTATGGAAGTCTTACCGATGATTTCTACATTGGCGTTTCTACAACAACATTCAAACAACAAGCACAACTTGATTTAGAACAAGCCGCCGAAGGAAGTTTGAAAATATTTGAAGCACAAGGCGCAACTAATATTTTTGTAAAAACCGAAGAGTTTGATACACAAAAAGGTATCAAAGGTAGAAAAGCTTATGGAACGATGGTTATGGTTGATAAAATCAGTGGAAAATCAATAAAAATGTATTATGAGATTCTGATTTTTGGACAAGATAATGGTTTACAACAAATCACGATTATGCACCGAGAAGATGATAAATATGGAAAACAAATGTTGGAACGCATTCTAAATTCAGTAGAACTCCAAAACAATAGTCAACAATGATAAAAGATATTTCATTCTTAAATCCTGAGTTTTTCTGGTTGTTTTTATTACTTCCAGTAGCTATTGCGTGGCATTTTTGGAAACGAAATGAACAAAATGCAACATTCAAAATAAGTTCCACTATAGGATTTTCTTCGACTTGGAAAACCAAAATAAAACCGTTTTTATTCGTATTCAGAATTCTAGCTTTAGGTTCGTTGATAATAGCAATGGCAAGACCAAGAACAGTTGATATTAGTAATGAAACCAAAACCACTAAAGGAATTGACATCGTTATGGCGATTGACGTTTCGGGAAGTATGTTGGCAAAAGATTTAAAACCAAACCGAATGGAAGCGTTGAAAAAAGTAGCTTCTAATTTCGTTGAAGGAAGACCAAACGATAGAATTGGAATTGTCGTTTATGCCGCCGAAAGTTATACCAAAACACCAGTAACTAGCGACAAAGCTATAATTCAAGAAGCCATTCAAAGCATAAAATACGATAACGTTATTCAAGATGGAACAGGAATTGGAATGGGATTAACCACAGCTGTTAATCGATTAAAAGATAGTAAAGCCAAAAGCAAAGTGATTATTCTTTTGACTGATGGTGTAAACAATGCTGGATTTATTGAACCCGAAACCGCTTCGCAAATTGCCAAAGAATATGGAATAAAAGTATATACCATCGGAATTGGAACTAATGGAAATGCCATGTTTCCTTATGCTTATGCTCCAAATGGAAATGGTTTTTTATTCAAAATGATGCCTGTAGAAATTGACCAAGATTTGATGAAAACAATCGCTAGAAATACGGGTGGAAAATATTTTAGAGCATCAAGCAACAGTAAATTAAAGGAAATATATAAAGAAATCAATAAACTAGAAACCACCGAAATCGAAGAATTAAAATTCTACGACTATGACGAAAAATACAGACTATTTGTTTGGATTGCAGGAATTCTAGTTTTAATCGAAATAAGTTTACGAAATACGATTTTTAGAAGTTTTATATAATAAATTATGAATTACAAATTACGAATTACGATTTCGATAACAGAATTCATTAATTCATAATTTTTAATTCGTAATTCGTAATTGAAAAATATGTACGAGTTAGAAGAAAAAGGATATTTTTATTTATTGCTAGTCATTCCAGCATTGACGGTACTTTTCTTGTACATTCAATACTGGAAAAAGAAAAAGCAGCGCGAATTTGGTGATTTAGAGTTAATCAAAAAACTAAGTCCAGAAAAATCAACATTCAAATCGGTTTTAAAATTGATTTTAGTCTTGTTGGGATTAACTTTCTTAATAATTGGATTAGTGAATCCAAAAATTGGCACAAAGTTAGAAACTGTAAAACGCGAAGGAATCGATATTATTTTTGCAGTCGATGTGTCAAAAAGTATGTTAGCAGAAGATGTTGCACCCAATCGATTGGAAAAAAGCAAGCAATTAGTTTCACAGATTATCAATCAATTAGGAAGCGATAGAATAGGAATTATTGCCTACTCAGGAAGTGCATTTCCTGTACTTCCAATAACAAGTGATTACAGCGTTGCTAAAATGTTTTTGCAAGGAATGAATCCCGGAATTGTTTCATCGCAAGGAACATCAATTGATGAAGCCATAAATTTAGCTTCGACATTTGTTGATAAAAAAGACAAAACAAACAAATTATTAATCATTATTTCCGATGGCGAAGACCATTCAGATAATGCCGAAGATGCCGCAGAAGAAGCTAAAAAATTAGGATTAAAAATTATTACAATTGGTGTTGGAACCGAAAAAGGCGGAACAATTCCATTAAAAAGAAATGGTGTTGTTGAAAGCTTCCAACGAGATCAAAACAACGAAGTTGTCATTACAAAAAGAAGTTCAGAAGTATTAAAAGCCATCGCAAAAAGCACAAAAGGTGGTTATGTTGATGGAAATTCAACCAAAGCCGTTTTAGATTATATCAAAAATGCTTTGGATAATATTGAAAAAACAGAATTTGAAAGCACACAAATGGCTGATTTTAAATCACAGTTTCAATGGTTTTTAGCTTTTGGTTTTTTTGTGTTATTTATTGATATTTTCCTTTTGGAAAAGAAAACCAAATGGGTTCGAAAAATGAATTTATTTAATGAAAAAGAATAAATGAAGAATTGGATATTATATTGTTTACTACTATTTTCTTTATTGGCAACAGCCCAAGAAAAAGACAAATCGTTGCCAAAAGGAAACGAAGCATTTGCTGAAAAAAGATATGCCGACGCTGAAGCTGATTATAGAATTTCACAAGCAAAATTTTCAAAAAAAGCTGTTGGTTCCTATAATTTAGGGAATTCGATTTACCGTCAAAAGCAAATCGCTGAGTCAAAATATCATTACGCAAAAGCAATCCAATCAGCAAAAACCAAAACTGAAAAACACAGAGCTTTTCACAACATGGGAAATTGTTTGTTCACCGAAAAAGAATATGGCGGTGCAGTTGAAGCATACAAAAATGCACTACGTAATAATCCTAATGATGAAGAAACACGCTATAACTATGCTTTGGCAAAAGAATATTTAAAAAATAATCCGCCAAAAAAAGACGACGATAAAAACAAAGATAAAGACCAAAAGAAAAAAGACGACCAAAAAGAAAAAAAGGACGACAAGAAAGACGATAAGGACAAAAAAGATAATAAGGACAAGCAAGACGACAAAAAAGACGGCAAAAACGAGAAAGACAACAAGGATAATAAAGATAATAATCAAGGAAAACCACAACCTCAACCAGGCGGAATTTCAAAAGAAAGATTACAAAACTTGTTGGATGCTGTGCAAAATGAAGAGAAAAAAGTTCAAGATAAAGTCAACAAACAAAAAGTAAAAGCAAACCCGAATAAACCCGAAAAAGATTGGTAATTTATCTAATTACGAATTAAAAATTACGAATTAAAAAAATGAAAAAGTATTTTATAATCCTTATTCTATTCATAACCAACACTCTCTTGGCTCAAGTTCAGTTTGAAGCAAAAGTGAGCAAAAATTCTTTGGGATTAAACGAAAAATTACGCATTGATTTCACGATGAATGCTGATGGTGATAATTTTACGCCACCAAATTTTGAAGCTTCTGGATTTAGAGTTGTTGGCGGACCAAGTCAATCCATAAGTCAATCGTGGATAAACGGAAAAAGTTCTTTCAATAAATCATACACTTATATTTTGATGCCAACCCAAAAAGGTTCGCTAACCATACGTCAAGCCACAATAGAAATTAACAATCAGATATACAAAACGTTACCTGTAAAAATCAACGTTACCAATGCTGTAGAATTGCCGAAAAACCCGAACGAAATGCCGGCTGTTTCTGCAGATGACAATCTCTATTTGGTAGCCGATATTTCCAATTCAAATCCATATGTAAACGAACCGATTACCGTAGTTTACAAACTGTATTTCAGTTATAACATCGGAATTTCAAATTGGCGCGAATTGAGCAAACCAAAATACAACGATTTTTGGAGCCAAAATATTGACATCAAACAACTTGTTGCCGAAGAAGGCATGTTTAAAGGTGAACGTTATCGATATGTTATATTAAGAAAAACGGTTTTATATCCACAAAAATCAGGAAAACTAGAAATCGAACCACTTTCGTTAGACATAGATTGTCAAGTGCCTACGAACAAGAGAAATTTTTGGGGACAACCTGTTTTAACCGAAGACAACAAAAGGGTTTCGGCTGGAAGCAAAATCATCAATGTCAAACCATTACCCGAAGCAGGAAAACCAATCGATTTTAATGGTGCTGTTGGAACTTTTGATTTTAAAGTTACTCCTTCAAAAACAACACTAAAAAATGGAGAATCATTTGATTTGAATATAAAAGTAGTTGGAAAAGGAAACCTAAAATTATTCAATTTACCAAAGCCAATTGTTCCTGCTGCATTAGAAATGTATGAACCAGAACATACCGAAAATGTATCCACGCCATTGTCTGGAATGACTGGAAGTATTAATGACAAATACACCATAATTCCACAATACAAAGGAAATTATCAAATAAAACCGTTAACGTTTAGCTATTTTGATTTGGCTACAAAACGTTACAAAACCATCAGTTCTGGCGAAATTGTAATCAATGTACTCGATGGTCCAGGAATTGCCGCTTCGCCAAATGTAGCTCAAAATGAAGTTGCCAAAAACAAAATTGAAAC
>DAOLYL010000148.1:0-5924 GCA_035425765.1 Flavobacterium sp.
GGAAAATAAGCTGGCGGTGGCAATAATCCATCGGTAACTTCTTTGATGAATTCTTCTCTTGTCATGTCAGCACGAAGCGCATAATTGGTCATTTTTTGGTCACCAATACTTCCAACCGTTTCTTTGCTTAGATTTTTTCCGCAAGCACTTCCTGCACCATGCGCTGGATAAACGATAACGTCATCTGCCAAATTCATTACTTTGGAACGCAAACTATCAAACAAAATTCCAGCCAAATCTTCTTGAGTCATATCGGCTGCTTTTTGAGCCAAATCTGGACGACCAACATCTCCTAAAAATAGCGTATCACCACTAAACAAAGCGTAATCTTTTCCGTCTTTATCTTTTAGTAAATAACATGAACTTTCCATCGTATGTCCAGGTGTATGAAGGCAAGTAATCGTGATTTCGCCTAATTGAAAAACTTCGCCATCCTTTGCAATATGTACTTCAAATGACGGATTTGCATTTGGTCCATAAATAATTTTTGCGCCTGTTTTTTCTGCTAAAGTAACATGTCCTGAAACAAAATCGGCATGAAAATGGGTTTCAAAAATGTATTTAATTTTACTGTTATTTACCGTTGCTTTATCCACATATTGCTGTACTTCACGCAGCGGATCGATGATTGCCACTTCGCCATTGCTTTCAATATAATAAGCACCTTGCGCTAAACAACCAGTATATATTTGTTCAATTTTCATAAGTATTTCAATTTAATAACAAAGTTAACGGAATTCAAATCGACAAAAGATGATAAATAGCAGTTTTTACTCTTTTTTAAGAAAAAAATAACTCTTTTGCGATTATATAAGTTCCCATTAACAAAACAAAATAACCAAAACCTTTTTTTAATTTTTCGCCTGAAACTTTTTTAGAAAGAAAGCTTCCAATAAAAACACCAATTAGAGAACAAAAGGTAAAAGTTAGCATTAATTTCCAATCTAAAACTTGCGTTGTAATGTCGGCTAAAAAACCTATTAAAGATTGAATAGCGATTATAAACAATGATGTTCCAACGGCCATTTTCATTGGTGTTTTTGCCAAAAAAAGCAATGCAGGAATAAGTAAAAATCCACCTCCAGCACCAACAAAACCAGCAATCAATCCAATAAATAATCCTTGTGAGAAAATAGCAAAATAATTTAATTTTTCAGTAGCATTAATTTCAACTTCCATAGTTGGCTGTATCATTTTGATGGAAGCAACAATCATTACAATTGCAAAAAAAATCATGATAAAAACCGGCTTGTGCAAAGAAAATGATTGGTTAGAAAAGATGATTTCTGGGATATTTGGAACAATAAATTTTCGGGTTAAAAAAACTGCCAAAACGGTTGGAACTCCAAAAAGAAGTACTTTTTTAAAATCAACTAATTGCTGTTTTGCTTTTTGAATTCCTCCTACTAATGCGGAAAATCCAACAACAAACAAAGAATATGCTGTAGCTAAAACGGGTTCAACTTTCATGATATAAACCAATATTGGAACCGAAAGAATTGAACCACCACTGCCAATCAACCCCAAAGTTATTCCAACAAAAACCGCTAAAAAATAACCAAGTATTTGATTAAATTCCATGTCAAATAATTTATAGTCAAATATGCGGTTTTTATCAATAGTAAAGAAATAATAACTTTAATTTATTCGTAATAATTTATAATAAATTTAATAATTCTACGTTCTATAAGTAGTAAATTGCACGTTAAACAGATAGCAAAATGGATATGATAAAAATTCTTTGGGTTGATGATGAAATTGATTTGTTAAAACCGCACATACTTTTTTTAGAAAAGAAAAACTATAACGTAACGACCTGCAATAATGGTCGTGATGCTATTGAAATATTTGAAGAAGGCAATTTTGACATTGTTTTTTTAGATGAAAACATGCCCGGAATGAGTGGTTTAGAAACGCTTCAAGAGATGAAAGAAAAAAAATCTTCCACGCCAGTAATCATGATTACCAAAAGTGAAGAAGAATATATCATGGAAGAAGCCATTGGCTCAAAAATTGCAGATTATTTGATAAAGCCAGTAAATCCAAACCAAATTTTACTGAGTTTAAAGAAAAACTTAGACCATTCGAGATTGGTTTCTGAAAAAACGACATTGGATTATCAAAAAGAATTCCGAAAAATTGCAATGGATATGACGATGGTTCGAACCTATGAAGATTGGGTTGAATTGTATAAAAAATTACTTTTTTGGGAATTGGAACTCGAAAACATCAACGACCAAAGTATGTTTGAAATTTTAGAAAGCCAAAAAGTCGAAGCTAACTTTCAGTTTGGAAAATTCATCGAACGAAACTACGAAGATTGGTTCGAGCCAAAAGCCGATAAACCAACTCAATCGCATACTTTATTTAGAGAATTAGTCGTTCCTGAATTGGTGAAAAAAGACAAACCTGTACTTCTTGTTGTTATTGACAATTTACGTTATGATCAATGGAAAGCTATGGAAAGTGTTGTTGCCAATCATTATAAATTGGAAAAAGAAACTCCTTATTTTGCGAGTTTACCAACAGCTACACAATACGCGAGAAACTCAATTTTTTCAGGATTAACACCATTAGAAATGGAGAAACAGTTTCCTCAATATTGGAAAAATGATGTTGAAGATGGAGGGAAAAATCTATATGAAGCTGAATTTTTAACCGCACATTTAAAACGATTGGGCTTAAATATTAAGCAAGATTATTTTAAAATTACCAATTTGTCTAGCGGAAAAAAACTTGCAGATAATTTTAAAGGGTTAAAAGACAACGATTTAGTTACTGTTGTTTATAATTTTGTCGATATGCTTTCACATGCCAAAACTGAAATGGATGTGGTGAAAGAACTTGCTTCCGATGATAAAGCATATCGTTCGTTAACACTAAGTTGGTTTAAAAATTCTCCTTTATTAGAGATTATTCAACAAGCACAAAAATTAGGTTTTAAACTAATTATCACTACAGATCACGGAACAATAAATGTTAAAAATCCGTCGAAAGTGATTGGAGATAAAAATACAAGCTTGAACTTGCGTTATAAAACTGGACGAAGCTTGAGTTATGAAGACAAAGATGTTTATGCTGTAAAAGATCCAAAAAAAATAGGCTTACCTGCAATAAATATGAGTAGTTCATACATTTTTGCAAAAAACGATTTATTTTTGGCTTATGTAAATAACTACAATCATTACGTAAGCTATTATAGAAATACTTACCAGCATGGAGGAATTTCTTTAGAAGAAATGATTGTGCCGTTTTTAGTTTTTAATCCGAAATAAAAAAGTAATCAGTTTTCAGTGTTTAGTAATCAGAAAAAAATTACTGAACACTTTAATCTGAATACTGAACACTAAATTAGCATGGAAATAACATTTTCATTAGACGAAATACAATCCGTTGCACAAAAAATAATTGCTGAAAATCCACAAAAAGTTATTCTTTTTCATGGACAAATGGGCGCGGGAAAAACCACTTTTATCAAAGCTTTGGCTAAAGAACTTGGCGTTACCGATGCAACTAGCAGTCCAACTTTTTCTTTAGTAAATGAATACACAACCATTGATAATCAGTTAATTTATCATTTTGATGTTTATCGCCTAAAAAGTGAAAGTGAAGCATTAGATTTTGGTATTGATGATTATTTATATTCAGGAAATTGGTGCTTCATCGAATGGCCAGAAAAAATTTCGAATTTACTTCCTGATGACTATTCTGAAATTACCATAAAACCAACTGATAACGGAAAGCGAAACTTAATTTTTCAATAACAAAATTGTGGCTACTTTTTGATTTTGACATTGAAATTGAAATTGAAATTGTTTTTTTCGTAATTTGTGCCCTATTTGATAATAAATAAAATGGCTAAGACACCTTTTACCAAAGAGCAATTACTTCCACAAGAAGAAAAATTAGAAATCTATCGTCATAAAAGTGACTTGTTTATTGGTGTTCCAAAAGAAACTTCTTATCAAGAACGCCGTATTTGTTTGACACCAGATGCAGTTAATTCGTTAACATCACATGGACACAAAGTTTTGATAGAAGCTGGTGCTGGTTTGAGTTCAAGTTATACCGACAAAGAATATAGCGATGCTGGAGCAAGTATAACGAACGATACAAAGAAAGTTTTAAGTTGTCCAATGATATTAAAAGTTGAACCGCTTACCATTGAAGAAATTAGTATGGTCGAAAACAATGCTATAGTAATTTCGGCAATTCAATTAAAAACTCGAAAAAAAGAATACTTCGAATTATTATCAAAGAAAAAAATCACTGCTTTAGCTTTTGAATATATAAAAGACGAAGATGGTTCTTATCCTGCAGTGAAATCATTAAGCGAAATAGCGGGAACAGCTTCTGTTCTTATTGCTGCAGAATTAATGATTAATAATCAGTTTGGGAAAGGACTTTTACTTGGTAATATTACTGGAGTTCCACCAACTGATGTTGTTATTCTTGGAGCTGGAACTGTAGGCGAATTTGCTGCAAAAACCGCACTTGGACTTGGTGCACATGTTAAAGTTTTTGACAATTCAATCACCAAATTAAGACGTCTTCAAAATAATTTAAACCAACGCATTTTTACTTCAACTATTCAACCAAAATCGCTTTTAAAAGCTTTGCGAAGATGTGATGTTGCCATTGGTGCAATGCGTGGCAAAGAGCGCTGTCCTGTAGTTGTAACTGAAACAATGGTTGAACACATGAAAAAAGGTGCTGTAATTGTTGATGTTAGTATCGATACTGGTGGTTGTTTTGAAACATCCGAAGTTACGACACATGAGTCGCCAACATTCATAAAAAACAATATTATTCATTATTGTGTTCCTAATATTCCTTCAAGATATTCTAAGACAGCTTCGCTTTCAATTAGCAATATTATCACGCCTTATTTGTTGCAAATTGCCGAAGATGGTGGTTTAGAAAGTGCTATCAGATGTAATAAAGGATTGAAAAATGGTGTTTATCTGTATCATGGTATTTTAACCAACAAAGCAATTGGCGATTGGTTTAATCTACCCGACAATGATATTAATTTGATTGTTTTCTAATTATTCTTTTCATTTAAGATACTGTTTGCATTTTTCGTTTTACTTTTGCAAAAAATAATTTTATGAATTTGAAATATCGTTTTGCCTATTATTTAGTAGGTTTTACTATTGGAATGTTTTTTGTGGCTTTAATTTGGAGTGGAAAAGATACCCGATGTAATTATTTTCCAAATGCTCGTGTGTTAAATGACCTTCGGAACAAACCTTTTCATTATGACATTGAAGCCTCGAGGCGACTTTCGGAAGATTGGGTTGATAGTGTTGACATAAAAAATTCTTTAACCCATGGCGATGTAGATTTTGATAAAAGTAATATCAAAGTTGATGGCGGAAAATTATACATCATCTATGGAAAAACAACTAAAAATGAAGAAATAACTCTTGAAGTTATAAATTATCAAAACAAGGCAGTACTGAGAAATATTATTCGAAAATAAAATATAAGTTATAAAAAAAGGGTTGCTAAATTAGCAACCCTTTTTTATTTATAATATAACTTACTTATTCAGCATGTCTTTTTTCAATTTCTTCAATATCTTTCTTGCTGATTGAGTCTACTAATATTGGTGTTGCAATAAACAACGAAGAGTATGTTCCAACAACAATACCGATAAGCATTGCAAAGATAAATCCTCTGATTGAATCACCACCAAAAGCAAACATAATCAATAATACCAAAACCATTGTTAATGATGTATTGATAGTTCTAGAAAGTGTTGTATTAATAGATGCGTTTACTACATCTTTAAAGCTTCCTTTTACATTTCCTGCTAAGAATTCTCTAACTCTGTCAAATACAATTACGGTATCATTCATAGAGTAACCAATTACAGTTAAGATAGCAGCAATGAAATGCTGATCCATTTCCATGTGGAA
>DAOLYL010000149.1:0-5819 GCA_035425765.1 Flavobacterium sp.
AACGGATAGCGGGAAATAGCTCCAAATAATATTAATACGAAGGTAAGACAAGAATTCTGAATATGGAAATTAATTTAATTAGTGATACGGTTACGAAACCATCGGCTGAAATGTTGAAGGCAATGTTTGCTGCTAAAGTTGGTGACGATGTTTTTAAACAGGATCCAACGGTGAATGAATTTGAGCGTATTGTGGCTAATTTGTTTGGAATGGAAGCGGCGTTGTTTTTTCCTTCGGGAACGATGGCAAATCAAACGGCGATTAAGTTGAATACCAATCCTGGTGATCAGATTATTTGTGATAAATGGTCGCACATTCACTTGTATGAATCTGGCGGCGCGTCGTTTAATAGTGGTGTGAATTTTAATTTGTTGGACGGAAATCGTGGAATGATTACGGCGGAACAAGTAAAAAATGGAATTAATGATCCTGAGTTTTATCATGCACCATTGTCTAAGATGGTTGGTATTGAAAATACTACTAATAAAGGTGGCGGCGCATGTTATGATATTGATGAGTTGGTGAAAATAAAGCAAGTTTGTGTGGATAATAATTTGAAATTTCATTTGGATGGTGCGCGACTTTGGAACGCTATGATTGCTAAAAAGCAACATCCGAAACAGTTTGGAGAATTGTTTGACACGATTTCGGTTTGTTTTTCAAAAGGAATGGGTTGTCCTATTGGTTCGGTTTTGCTTTCTGATGCTGAAACGATGCGTAAAGCGTTGCGAATTCGAAAAATATTTGGCGGAAACCTTCGTCAATCGGGTTATTTGGCTGCCGCAGGAATTTATGCTTTGCAAAATAATATTAATAGGTTGGAAGATGACCACAATCGCGCGAAGGAATTGGGTAACACGTTGCAAAAACTATCTTGGGTTGCAAGTGTTCAACCTGTTGAAACGAATATTGTAGTGTTTTCGGTTATTGATACAATTGAAGATAAAATGGTTATTGAAAAGCTAAAGCAAAAAGGTGTTGCTATTAGTTTGTTAGCAAAAAACACACTGCGAATGGTTACTCATTTGGATTATAAACAAGTCATGCACGAGTATGTTATTGATGTTTTGGGGAAGATTGAGTTATAGCAATTTATTTAATCTTTTCAATAGCTTCTCTTATTTTGAGAATATCGGGTTGATGTTCTTCGCAAGATTGAATACCTTCTGGATAGATGTTTTTTATAAATTCATTATAATCTTTACAGTTTTTAAAGATATTAAATTCTTTGTTTTTTGTATCCCAAACAATTCCTTTTCCTGTAATCATTGAGTTTGAAATAGCACCACCAATGACAACGCCAGCAGCACCAATTGCAGCAACTTGCGCCCATTGATTAGCCAAGTCAGCTTCTAAATAATAATAATTTTCACCACCAATGATAACTCTCGAAAAACTATTTGGAAAATCATTGCTTTGTGCTCTATCTGTTTTGTTTCGATTGTTTAAAATTGCCTGAATTTGAAAGTATAAATGTCCTTGATAGGAAATTGCAAACACTTTTTTTATTTTTTTGTCTTCCTGTTTTGAATAAAAAAAGCAAGCATCAGGAATTCCACTCAATTCGGGTTTCTCAAAACCAACTAATCCTTTTGGTATCAGGACTTCCAAAGAGTTTGGCTTCCCATTAAGAAAATCTTCTTTGGTGTAATAAATTCCATCGGGAACTAATTTTAATTTACTTTCTTCTTCACGTCGTGCTCTTTCTTCTTGTTTCTTTAGGTTTCTTTCGATAGCAAGTTGTTTTTCTTCTTCAAGTCGTTTTTCTTCTTTTATTCTAAACCTTTCGACCACAGCTTTGTTAGTGAAGACCTTGGAATTTTGTTCATCTTCAACATACATGACTTCTTTGAAAGGTATTTCTTTTTCGGCTCCGTTTTGATCAATGTATTGGAAATTGGCATTGATTAATTTTACATTAGTATAAGGAATGTGCTTGTTGTCTTCTAGAACAATCATTCCTTTTTTGGAAAGAATGTTATCGTTTTGAGCTAGACAAATTTGATTATATACTACAATAAATAGAAAAAAAAATAGTGCTTTTTTCATATGAAGATGTGATTATTTAAATAAATCCATTCCTGGGATATTTGGCATTCCATCTTTGGCAACAGCCACCAATTCAGCTTCGTTTACATTGGTTGCTCGTTCAATAGCTTTGTTTAGGACTAGAATCAAGTAGTCTTCTAATTGTTCTTTGTCTTGCAACAAACTTTCGTCTATAGCAATAGATTTTATCTTTCTATTGGCAGTTAAAGTTACTTCCAGCAAACCATCATTGCTTTTTTCATCAATTAGAACTGTGTCTAGTCGTTGTTTAGTTGCTTCAATTTTTTGTTGGGTTTCTTTCAGTTTACCCATCATGTTCATCATATCTCCAAACATAATCCTAAAGTTTAAGTTGGTGCTAAAATATAAAATTTGTTAATTTCTAAGTGCATAACTTACTTTAAAAATAAAAAGTTTTGCAGGCAGAATACTTATTTTTGTTACTTAATTAAATAATAAATGTCAAAAGCACTTCAACCACCAGTAGCTAAAATCATTCCTAAACAACTTGAAAAACACGGACACGTCCGCATTGATAATTACTATTGGTTAAACGAAAGAGAAAACCCCGAAGTTATTGAGTATTTAAACCAAGAAAACAAATACTATCAACAAGAAACAGCGCATACGAAGGACTTTCAGAAGGAGTTATTTGAAGAAATGAAAGCTAGAATTAAGGAAGATGATCAATCGGTTCCTTATTTATATAACGGTTATTATTATATCACTCGTTTTGAAAAAGGAAAAGATTATCCAATTTATGCACGTAAGAAAGAAAGTTTAGAATCATTAGAAGAAATTCTTTTTGATTGTAACGAAATGGCGAAAGAACATACTTATTTTCAGATGGTTGGTTTAAGTGTAAGCGATGATAATCAGTGGATTTCTTTTGGAATAGATACTGTTTCGAGAAGACAATATACTATTCAAATTAAAAATTTAGTTTCGGGCGAAATTCTTCCAACTAAATTAGAAAACACAACTGGTGGCGCAACTTGGGCAGCCGATAATAAAACGCTTTTTTATATAAGAAAGGATGAAACAACGTTGCGATCGGATACTATTTATAAACATAAATTAGGTACAAATCCGTCAGATGATGTTATTGTTTATCATGAAAAAGACGAAACATTTGACGTTAGTGTTTTTAAATCAAAGTCAAAAAAATATATTTTTATTACTTCCGATAGCACTATGACAACTGAATATCGCATGTTGTTTTCGGCTAAACCCGATGGAAGAATGAAGGTGTTTCAAAAGCGAACTCGTGGATTGGAGTATTCTGTTTCGCATTTTGAAGACCACTTTTATATAATTACGAATAAAGATAAAGCTACGAATTTCAAACTCATGAAAACACCTTTGGATAAAACTTCCAAAGACAATTGGGTTGACGAAATTCCGCATAGAGAAGAAGTATTGCTTGAAGATATTGATATTTTTAGGGATTATTTAGTAGTTTCAGAACGTTCGAATGGATTGAATACCATCCGAATTATTAATTGGCAGAACAAGAAAGAATATTATTTGCCATTTGATAGCCAGACGTATTCGGTTTACACATCGACTAACCTTGATTTTGATACCAAAATTTTAAGATATAGTTTTCAATCTTTAGCAACACCTTCATCAGTGATTGATTTTAATATGAAAACTAAAGAGAAAAACATCTTGAAAGAACAAGTAGTTTTAGGAGGAAAATTTGATAAAAATAATTATATCGAAGAACGTGTTTGGGCAACAGCAATTGATGGAACGAAAGTGCCAATTTCTATAATTCATAAAAAAGGAATAACGAAAAACGGTAAAAATCCGTTACTGCTTTATGCTTATGGTTCGTATGGAATGACTATGGATTGTCATTTTTCATCGGTTAGATTATCGCTTTTGGATAGAGGATTTATTTATGCCATTGCACATGTTCGCGGAGGAGAAGATTTAGGTCGTCAATGGTATGAAGACGGAAAATTGTTGAAAAAGAAAAATACGTTTACTGATTTTATCGATTGCTCCAAATTTGTAATTGCTGAAAAATATACATCAACCAAACATTTGTATGCCGAAGGTGGTTCTGCTGGTGGATTATTAATGGGAGCAATTTTAAATATGGCACCAAATTTGTACAATGGAGTCATCGCGCAAGTGCCGTTTGTAGATGTTGTAACGACGATGTTAGATGATAGTATTCCGTTAACCACTGGTGAATATGACGAATGGGGAAATCCAAATGTTAAAAAATATTATAATTACATGTTGTCTTATTCACCTTATGATAATGTAGTTGCTCAGGATTATCCAAATATTTATATTTCAACTGGTTTACACGATTCGCAAGTACAATATTGGGAACCAGCTAAATGGATAGCAAAATTGAGAGTTTTGAAAACAGATTCAAACCAACTATATTTAGATACCAACATGGATGCAGGACATGGTGGTGCGTCGGGAAGGTTTGAAGCAATTAAGGAAATAGCTAAAGAATTCAGTTTTTTATTAGATTTAGAAGGAATAAAAAGCTAGTTAAAAAATAATTTATTAAATTTGCAAAGTTTAGGAGTCCTTTTAAACTGATTCCTTACAATGCCTTGACTAATTTATTTTATGAAAGAAAATATAAAAGCTTACGATAATGTATTAGGTTTAATTGGTAACACACCACTAATTAAGCTTAACAAAATCACCGAATCTTTACAAGGAAATTTTTATGCAAAGGTTGAAGCATTCAATCCTGGGCATTCAACTAAAGATAGAATTGCGTTATATATTATCGAAGAAGCCGAAAAACAAGGAATACTTACTCCTGGTGATACAATTATTGAAACTACCTCTGGAAATACTGGATTTAGTTTAGCAATGGTTAGTATCATAAAAGGATATAACTGTATCTTGGCAGTAAGTTCAAAATCTTCCAAAGATAAAATTGATATGTTGCGTACACTTGGCGCAAAAGTTTATGTTTGTCCAGCGCATGTATCTGCAGATGACGAGCGTTCTTACTATAATGTAGCAAAACGTTTGCACGAAGAAACAAAAGGTTCTGTTTACATCAATCAATATTTTAATCAATTGAATGTTGATGCACATTATAAATCTACTGGTCCAGAAATTTGGGAGCAAACTAATGGACAAATTACACATTTAATTGCGTGTAGCGGAACTGGAGGAACAATCTCTGGTGCTGCAAAGTTCTTGAAAGAAAAAAATCCAAATATTAGAATTTTAGGTGTTGATGCTTTTGGTTCTGTATTGAAAAAATACCACGAAACAAAAGAGTTTGATGCGGATGAAATTTATCCTTACCGAATAGAAGGTTTGGGTAAAAATTTAATTCCAACCGCTACTGATTTTGATGTTATTGATCATTTTATGAAAGTAACTGATGAAGAAAGTGCACACACAACAAGAGAAATTGCTAAAAAAGAAGGATTATTTGTTGGATATACATCTGGAGCAGTAATGCAAGCTATCAAACAATATGCAGAAGAAGGTGAATTTAACGAAAACAGTAACGTTATAGCTATTTTCCCTGATCATGGTTCAAGATACATGAGCAAAGTGTTTAGCGACGACTGGATGAACGAACAAGGTTTCTTTGATAGCATCAATGCCGAAGAAGCTCAGAAAGTTGAATTTATTAAATAAATTGGATACTATTTTACTTTAAAAACCACTCATTAGAGTGGTTTTTTTATTGGTTTTTAGCTAGCTTTTAATAAAAAAAACTCCAGCGATTAACTGGAGTTTGAATTTATAAAATGGTGAAAGAATTA
>DAOLYL010000150.1:0-5797 GCA_035425765.1 Flavobacterium sp.
TATTAGGAACGGGAATGTTGTGGTTCGGGTGGTTTGGGTTCAATGCAGGTTCGGCATTAGCAGCGAATGCTACGGCAGCGATGGCATTTGCAACTACTACGATAGCGTCGGCATCGGCAATGTTGACTTGGGTTTTCTTTGATAGATTAAACGGTAGAAAAGTTTCGGCACTCGGAGCGTGTATTGGAGCAGTGGTTGGGCTAGTTGTCATCACTCCATCGGCAGGATTTGTAACCATTCCACAAAGTATGTTCTTTGGGTTCATCGGCGCAATTGTTTCTAACAAAATGGTGTATTGGAAAAAGTTAAAACAAATAGACGACACACTAGACGTATTTGCCTGTCACGGCGTTGGCGGAATTATGGGGATGATACTGACGGCTATTTTTGCGCAAGGAGAAAATGCTAGTTTGTTGCATGGTGGTTTTTCGGTGTTTGGTCATCATATGATGGCTTTGGTTTTGGTTTCTGTGTTTACTTTTGGTGGTAGTTATTTGTTGTTTAAGTTGACTAATTTGATTATTCCTATTAGGGTTTCGGAGGAGTCGGAAGATATTGGATTGGATTTATCTCAACATGGAGAGAAGTTTTAGGTTTGGGAAATATTAGGTAGGTTTTTTTATACCACATAGATGACATAGATTTTAAAGATAGAAAAAAAGGCGCTTTGCTTTGTTTTAGTTTAACATAGCCGTTTTTAACCATTAAGGTATTAAGATTCATTAAGTTTTGGGTTGTGTAAATTTAACCACACTTCGACTGCGCTCAGTGCAGGCTCGGAACATAGGTTTTAAAGATAGAAAAAA
Organism: Flavobacterium sp.; assembly: GCA_035425765.1. GTDB lineage: Bacteria > Bacteroidota > Bacteroidia > Flavobacteriales > Flavobacteriaceae > Flavobacterium. The sequence goes on from DAOLYL010000150.1 coordinate 807, forward strand.
AGGCGCTTTGCTTTGTTTTAGTTTAACATAGAGATTGGAGTTGTGAATTGGTGGTTTTTTGATTACTTTTATAGAAACTAAAGGTTATGAAAAAATATATCTTCTTGTTGTTGGTGCTTACTGCTTGTGGTTCTAAAAAAGACAAACCCTTAACGGAAACGGATAAAGTCAATCTTGTATTAGACAATTGGCACAAAGCGGCAGCCGAAGCGAATTTCAATAACTATTTTGAAGCGATGACGGAAGACGGAATCTTTATTGGCACCGATGCTACTGAAAACTGGAATAAAACGGCGTTTCAAGCGTATGCCAAACCCTATTTTGACAAAGGAAAAGCATGGAACTTCAAAGCACTGGAACGCAATGTCTATTTTAATCCGGATAATAAAACGGCTTGGTTTGATGAATTGTTAGACACTCAAATGAAAATCTGTCGTGGTTCGGGCGTGTTGATAAAAGTAGATGGTCAATGGAAAATCAAACATTATGTGCTGTCGATGACTATTCCAAATGATGATTCTAATGCTGTAATCAAAATCAAAACCCAGATTGAAGACCAACTGATTAAAGACCTCAAAGCAAAAAAGTAAAAAAAATATACCCTTCTTTAAAACCAAGGTGTTTTTGTTCTCGTAAATGAATGAGAAAACAAAAACATTCTGGTTATGAGTATCAAAAAAATTAAAATTTTAGTTGGCAGTGTACTCGGTGTAGTAGTGCTGCTATTCGTGGTTTTAGTGGTTCATATCGCTACGGCAAAACCTGTTGTATATGATAATGCAACGCTTCAAATTAGTAGAATAGACTTTGAAGAAGCTATCGATTCGGCGAAAGCCAAAGAAATTCACCGCAACTTAAAATCCATTCCCGGCGTAAAGAACGACCGAATCAACATGGAAAAAGGTGTTGTGGTTTACTTCCATGACAATAAAATCACCAACTCCAAAAGAGTGTATGAACAACTAATGGCTAAGGGAAACTATAATGCCAAACCGTTCATCATCTCTAACGAACTAGCTCAAAAGAAAGTATGTCCTGTTATGGCAGAAGACAGCTTTAGCTTTAAGTTTTCGAGAGGAATTCAACGCTTATTTAATTAATCTAATAACTATATAACTATGAAAAAGTTTGAAAAACTGGCTATATGCCTAGTATTAGCAGCAACCGCGTTAGGTTTTGTTGCGTGCAGCGATGATGATAATGATACGCCTGCACAATTAAGTTTGTATCAAAAACTGGGTGGAACCACTATGGTTAGTGATCCAAATAATGCAGGACAAATGATAGAACAAGGACGATTGAGTTATCGTTCGGTAGTTGATAGCACGATTGTGCTTATCGTAGCGGATATTGTTGCTGGTTCAAATGGAAATCTTGGGGAACATTTTTCTCCAATTGTTGGCGAAGTGGTTTCAGGAAACACTACAAACGTAGCGGTGTTGAGTAAAAACTTAACTGATTTCTTCTCAGCGAATACTGGTGGTGGCGCAACGAATACCTACTCAGGTTTAGGAATGGTTGCAGCTCACGATCCTGCACAAAACCCAAGAATGGGTGTAAAAGCTAACGATGCTGATTATACTAAATTCATTGGCTATGTTGGTCAATCAGCTGGATTGAACGGCGTAACGGATGCAACGGTTATTAATGAAGTAGTTGCGGTGTTAGAATCATTACGTGCTCCAATTGTACAAGATCCGAATTAAAATAGTAAGATATAGGTTTGTTTATTTTGTTGATGATAAAGCGTTACTAGTTTAGTAGCGCTTTATCTTTTTAGCTTTATCTTATTATAGTGTTAGACCTGTCAGGTTTTTAAAACCTGACAGGTCTTATACGTTAACGTTTTGAAAATGTTCTATTTTGGGATACGACTATCTTTTTAGATTTTCTAGCATTTCTACCGTCATAGAATCTAAATCGAACTTATGTTTCCAGTTCCAATCTTGGTTAGCACAACTGTCATCGATGGATGCAGGCCAACTGTCGGCAATCTTTTGACGGAAGTCAGGTTTATAGGTAATCGTAAAATCAGGAATGTGTTTTTGGATTGATTGCGCCACTTCTTTGGGTGTGAAACTTACGCCACCTAAATTATAAGACGAACGGATTTTGATACGTTCAATTGGTGCTTGCATGATTTCGACCGTAGCACGAATGGCATCGTCCATATACATCATTGGTAACGCTGTTTCTTCGGAAAGGAAACATTCAAAAGTTCCGTTTTCTAATGCTTTGTGATAAATGTCAACAGCATAATCCGTTGTTCCTCCACCAGGTTCGGTTGACCATGAAATTAAGCCAGGATAACGTATGCTTCGAATATCAACACCATAAATGTTATGGTAGTATTCACACCAACGTTCACCCGATTGTTTTGAAATTCCATACACGGTTGATGGTTCCATGATGGTATATTGTGGTGTGTTGTATCGTGGTGTTGTTGGTCCGAAAACCGCAATACTCGATGGCCAGAATATCTTTTTTATTTTTCCGGCTTTCGCCAAATTCAACACGTGGAACAATGAATTCATGTTTAAATCCCAAGCAAAAGCGGGGTTTTTTTCTGCCGTAGCGGAAAGCAATGCCGCCATTAGATAGACATCGGTAATTTTATATTGCTCTACTAAATGTTCAATTTGATTAAAATCTAACGCATTGACTACTTCAAAAATACCTTCGTTAACCACATCAATGTTTAGCTTTCTAATATCGGAAGCAATCACATTGTCAGCGCCATAAATGCTTCTTAGTTTCTTGGTTAATTCGGTGCCAATTTGTCCGCAAGCGCCAATGATAAGGATTTTAGTAGTCATAATTTAGTTTGTGTTTGTAGTTGCAAAGATAACGATTTCGCAAAGTGGTTTATTAAGAAATTAAACAAATCTTAAAGTATATTTTTGACAACATATTACAATTACCTTTGTATTTTTGCAAAGCATTTTTTCGACTTATGAAAAACAAATTATTTTTAGTGCTTATCGGTTTGTCTCTTTTTATTTCTTGCAAGAAAGACGAAACGTTGTTACTCGTTGAACAACAAAAAGAAATAAAGAAGCAAGAAGTTATCTTCAATACTATTAATAAAAACTGGAGTTTAAATGGTATGCCTCTAAATGCTAGTTCGCAGTCTTTAAATCAAAGTTGGGCTGAATGGAGAAACTTCCTGAAAGAGATTTCGGTGAAGCCTAAAACCAGTATCGGTGCTTTTCAAAAAAAGGCAAAAACATTATCTAAGAAAGCATTAGAGCTTAATAACAATATTCCTTTGGCGTATAACAAACCAGAAGTGAAAAGCAGAATTGCTACAATTGCTACTAAAATAAATACGCTCAATCTATACATCAATTTGCAGTCTATTCCAGACCAAAAGATTGTAAAACTCATTCCTGAAATCAATCAAGAAATCCAATCGCTACAATTTCAGTTTGCCGAGATAGATAAAAAGAGCCAAATTAAAATTGAAGATGGCGAAGCGGACATGATTAGAATGTTAGATACTACTCGAGCTATATCGGTTGAAAAACCAGAAGCTGCACCAAATCTATCGGATAAATTTGGGAGAAATAATAAACGCAAACCTTATATTCCAACAAAATAATCTTGAGTCAGTCATCGCTTTTTTCTACTTACGAACGTTCCAATAAAATAAAGCATATTGTGGAAAGTCTTGCTATTCCACAAAACAAAATCCATTGCAAAGGACTTTCGGGTTCAGTCGTTTCTATCATTATTCAATCGGTGTTTAAAAAAGCCGAACAACCGTTTCTGTTGGTTTTTAACGAAAAAGAAGAAGCTGCTTATTATTTGAACGATTTGGAACAAATGCTTGGGCAAAATGATGTGCTTTTTTATCCGAGTTCATATCGTCGTCCATATCAAATTGAAGAAACCGATAACGCTAATATTTTGTTGCGTTCCGAAGTTTTAAATCGTATCAATTCCAGAAAAAAACCTTCGATAATTGTTACGTATCCAGAAGCTCTTTTTGAAAAAGTAGTCACCAAAAAAGAATTGGATAAAAACACGTTGAAAGTTGCTGTTGGCGATAACATTTCTATCGATTTTATCAACGAAGTTTTATTTGAATACGAATTCAAACGCGTGGATTTCATCACAGAACCTGGAGAGTTTTCGGTTCGTGGCGGAATTGTCGATGTGTTTTCTTTTTCGAATGATAATCCGTATCGTATCGAGTTTTTTGGCAACGAAGTTGATAGTATCAGAACATTTGATGTTGAATCTCAACTTTCGGTTGAAAAGCAAAATAAGATTACCATTATTCCCAATCTGGAAAACAAGTTCATCAAAGAAAACCGCGAAAGTTTCCTCGATTATATCAACGACAAAACCATTCTTTGGATAGAAAATACTGAAATGGTTTTGGCACAATTGGATAAACTATTCGAAAAAGCAACTGAAACTTTTGACAAACTTTCGAAAGACATCAAACATGCTTCGCCAGAACATTTATTCTTAAATCAGGAAGGATTTTTGCGTAAAGCGTTAGATTTTTCCATCGTAGAATTGACAAATAAACCGTTATTCAAAACTTCAAAAACATTTGAATTTCACATACAACCACAACCGTCGTTCAACAAGCAATTTGATTTACTGTTGAACAATTTGAGCGACAACCATTTCAACGGAATTACCAATTATTTGTTTTGTTCCAATGAAAATCAGGCGAACCGTTTTCATGATATTTTTGAAAGTTTAGACGAAGAAAATCACGAAGACATTCGCAAACAATATCATACTGTTGTGCAACCTTTGTACCAAGGTTTTGTTGACGAAGAACATCAGGTTGCGTGTTATACTGATCATCAAATTTTTGAACGTTATCATAAGTTTTCCATTAAAAACAGCTATTCCAAAAAGCAAACCATCACGCTGAAAGAATTGAATTCACTTTCGGTTGGCGATTATGTTACGCATATCGATCATGGAATTGGAAAGTTCGGCGGATTGCAGAAAATTCAGGTCGAAGG
>DAOLYL010000151.1:0-1618 GCA_035425765.1 Flavobacterium sp.
CCTGCTTTTCGTTTCTATCGTCCCAAAAGACGATACCACTTCAATCAGGGCTAAAAGAAATACAAAAGGCACACTTTTAATCTAAAAATCATAATTCGTAATTCGTAATTCGTAAATTCGCAACATGATTTTAGTCACAGGCGGAACAGGTTTAGTTGGAGCACATTTATTACTTCATTTAGCAGAAAATGAAGAAACTATAGTTGCCATTTACAGAAATCCAAAAAAGATTGAAAAGACAAAAACTCTATTTGCACACTATCAAAAAACAGCACTTTTTTCAAAAATCAATTGGATTGAAGCCGATATTCTAGACATCTCATCATTAGAAATTGCTTTTAAAAATATAAAATACGTCTATCATTGTGCTGCTAATATTTCGTTTAATCCAAAAGACGAAAACCTTCTGCGAAAAGTAAATATTGAAGGAACAGCCAATATTGTAAATTTTTGTATCGATAAAAAAGTAGAAAAACTTTGCCACGTTAGTTCCATTGCAGCTCTTGGCGATTTGAAAGAAACGGAAACTATTCTCACCGAAGAAATCGAATGGAATCCCGAAATAGCTCACAGCGATTATGCAATAACAAAATATGGCGCCGAAATGGAAGTTTGGCGCGGACAACAAGAAGGTTTGCAAGTAGTGATTGTAAATCCTGGCGTAATATTTGGCTCAATGATTTGGACTGATGGAAGCGGAGAATTTTTCGCCAAAATAAAAAAAGGACTTCCATTTTACACAAAAGGTTCAACTGGTTATGTTGGTGTTTTTGACGTAGTAAAAGTGATGCGTTTGCTAATGAAAAGCGAAATTTCAGGAGAACGATTTTCATTAGTTTCAGAAAATTATTCTTTTGAAAAAATTATCTTTTCAATTGCAGAAAAATTAGGAGTAAAAAAACCAGCTGTAGAAATAAAACCTTGGATGACATCACTTGCATGGCGATTGGATTGGTTTGTTTCTACTGTTTTTAGAACCAAAAGAAAAATCACAAAATACAGTGCCAATTCATTACATTCTAATGAAATTATTTCAAACGAAAAAATAAAAAATGCTTTGAATTTTGAGTTTCAAAGCATCGATTCGGTTTTAGGTGAAATTATTCTTTTAAATACTAAAAATCAATAGATAGCTGGCGTATCTGAATTTTGAGTATTGTTTTCAGATTTCAGAGATTTACCAGTTAGTTTTTTATTTTCTTTATCGATTTTCTCTCTTATTTGGTCAAACATTTTTTTATATTCCTCAACATCCGAAGCGTAATATTTATTGCTTGCAACAAATTGCTTCTTGTTTATTTTGTATTTCTTGAAAATATATTGATTAATTTCTTCTGCCGAAATTCCTCCTTTAATATTTTGACTTTTAACGGCTTCTAGTAATGATAAGTCATATAAAACATCAATCATTTTATCTTTTTCAATCAAATTAGAAGGTTTTTCAATTGCAGAATCCTGACAACTAATCGTCAAGAAAACCAAACATAAAAGAGCTATTTTTTTCATCACTTTAATTTTATCTATCAAAAAGCAATCGCTTTCCAACTTTTTTATCTTTTACTTTAAAATTTTGGTAAACCAATTCGCCATTTACAAAAGTATGTGTTATTCTGGACTT
>DAOLYL010000151.1:1718-5746 GCA_035425765.1 Flavobacterium sp.
ACAGCATGTTGAACCAATGGTCCGCCAGATGGAGCTTTCAAATAACTTTGCTGTTTTTCTTCTAAAGTATGTGGCGCATGATCGGTTGCAATTACATCAATTCTGTCATCAAGCAATGCTTCCCACAAAACTTTTCGGTCATTTGCCGTTTTTACTGCAGGATTCCATTTGATAAAATTGCCTTTGGTTTTGTAATCTTCATCGGTAAACCAAAGATGATGAATACACACTTCGGCAGTAATTTGCTTTTCTTCTAATGGAATTTTATTGGTAAAAAGTTCCATTTCTTTGGCGGTTGAAAGATGAAAAACATGCAATCTTGCTCCAGTTTTTTTAGCTAATTCTATCGCTTTTGACGAGGAAAGATAACAGGCTTCTTCGCTTCTGATTAAATGATGTGCTGTAACGGGAATATCGTCACCAAACTCGGCTTTGTATTTTTCTAAATTATTTTTTATTGTCGTTTCATCTTCGCAGTGAACCGCAATTAGCATTTTTGTAGAAGAGAAGATTTTCTCTAAAGTTTCTTGATTATCAACCAACATATTTCCTGTTGATGAACCTAAAAACAATTTTATCCCAGCAACGTTTTTGGGATTAGTTTTTAAAATTTCTTCAAGATTATCGTTTGTTCCACCCATCATAAACGAATAATTCGCATAGGAAGTTTGTGCAGCGATTTGATATTTTTCTTCTAAAAGTTCTTGTGTGACAGCATTTGGAACCGTATTTGGCTGTTCAATAAACGAAGTTATTCCACCAGCAACGGCAGCACGACTTTCGGTTTCGATAGTTCCTTTGTGAGTTAAACCAGGTTCACGAAAATGCACTTGATCATCAATTGCACCAGGAATTAAGTAACTTCCTTCGGCATCAATAATTTTACAATTGGCAGATTTTGGACTTATACTTTTGGCAATTTCGACTATGAATTCATTTTCAATCAAAACGTCGCCTTCAAGTATTTTTCCTTCGTTTACAATTTTGGCATTTTTAATTAAAACCGTATTCATTTTTATTTTTATAATCGATTAAAAAACTTTTTAATTCGCAGTGACAAAACCCCAAAAACAGCTTCCTTTATAATTGCTCCACTCATTTTGGATTGTCCTTTTGTTCTATCGGTAAAGATGACTGGAACTTCTTTAATATTAAATTTTTTGGCGAAAGCTCTGTATTTCATTTCTATTTGAAAGGCGTAACCAATGAATTTTATTCTGTCTAAATTAATGGTTTCTAATACTTGTTTTTTGTAGCAAATAAATCCTGCTGTTGCATCCATTATTTTCATTCCGGTTATCATTCGAACATAAACGGAAGCAAAATAAGATAGTAAAACTCTACTTAATGGCCAATTTACAACATTAACTCCAGTAACATATCGAGAACCAACAGCTAAATCTGCACCATCTTTTGCACAAGTATCATAAAGTCGTTCTAAATCGTTTGGATTATGTGAAAAATCAGCATCCATTTCAAAAATATATTCGTAGTTTTTTTCCAAAGCCCATTTGAAACCATGAACATAAGCTGTTCCTAATCCAGCTTTTTTCATTCGTACTTCGAGAAATAATTTGTCTGGAAATTCATGCTGCAATTCGGAAACCTTCTGATATGTTTTGTCAGGAGAATTATCATCCACAATAAGAACATGAAATGTTTTTTCGAGCGAAAACACAGCACGAATAATGCTTTCTATATTTTCTATTTCGTTATAGGTTGGAATAATTACTATACCGCAATTCATATTTTAGGTCTATTTTCAGGGCAAAAATACTGTTTTTATCAGTGTAGTTTCTTAATAATTTTATAATAATTTAGAAAATAAAAAAATCGTAATTTTGCAACGATGATTGAAATGATTTTAAACCCGAGAAATATAGAACCAAAAGATTGGGCAACCTTTTTGTTTGTTTTTTCTTTTTGCTTAATAGCAATTACAAAAACTGCCTTTGAAACTCGTTTTAATGATTTTTTGAGAATTCTAGTTTCTGATAAATATATTAAAGTTTATAAAGACACTTCGCACTTGATGAGTGGTTTTACTATTCTATTATTTTTGGTTCAGGTGGTTTCGTTTTCGTTTTTTATTCAAATTATTCTTGATCATTTTGGATATATTTCAAAATTTGATTGGATTAGTTATTTAAGGATTTTTACTTTTTTTGGTGTATTCGTACTTTCAAAATTTTTAATCGAAAAAATCATTGCATCTACTTTTACTATAGAAGAGTTTGCCGAGCAGTTTAATTTACAAAAAGTTAGCTACAGAACATTCATCGGGATATTATTACTTCCTGTAAACATTTATTTATTTTACAATAACGCATCAGATATTCTAATTTATTGCATTATTGGTGTGATTTTAATAATAAACATGTTAACTTACCTAGTTTCTTTGCGAATTTATCAAAATTTAGTTGTCGGTAACTTGTTTTATTTTATTTTGTATCTTTGCGCACTTGAAATAGCGCCGTATTATTTCATATATTATTTGATTACAAAAATTTAGCACACTACAATGTCAAATTTAAAAGTGAAAACAATTTTGGTTTCTCAACCAGAACCAAAAGTAGAGAATTCTCCTTATTTTGAGTTACAACAAAAGCACAAGGTGAAAGTTGATTTCCGCTCATTCATTCATGTAGAAGGAGTTAATGCTAAGGATATAAGAGCACAAAAAATTGACCTCAACAATTTCAGCGCTATCATTTTAACGAGTAGAAATTCTGTAGATCATTTTTTTAGAGTTGCAGAAGAAATGCGATATAAAGTTCCTGAAGACTTAAAATATTTTTGTCAGTCTGAAGCTATTGCTTTTTACTTGCAAAAATATGTAGTGTACAGAAAGCGTAAAATTTATGTTGGCCAAAAAGACTTTGTTGATTTGTCTCCATTGATGAAAAAATACAAAGACGAAAAGTTTTTGCTTCCTGCTTCTGACCAGTTAAACTATGATATTCCTCAAACGTTGAATAATTTAAAAATTAATTGGACACAAGCCATTTTCTATAAAACAGTGATGAGTGATTTGTCTGATTTGGCAGATGTTTATTATGATGTTTTAGCTTTCTTTAGTCCAACAGGAATTAAATCTTTATTTAAAAACTTTCCTGATTTTAAACAAAACAATACTAGAATTGCTGTTTTTGGAAGCACAACTCAAAAAGAAGCTTTGGAACACGGTTTAAGAATTGACATTCTTGCTCCGACTCCAGAAACACCTTCAATGACTATGGCTTTAGAAAAATATGTAGCTGAAGCAAATAAAGGAAAATAGATTATAATTTTTATACGAAATAAAAAAAGCCATTCAAATTTGAATGGCTTTTTTCGTTTTGGCTTAGTTTGTTTGGTATTCTATAATTGCGGACCAGCATTTACTAAATTCTGACCTTCTGAATTATCGGTGTATTGAACGAAATTTTTAATGAATAATCCCGCTAAATTGGCAGCTTTTTCATTCCATTCCGAAGCATTTGCATATGTATCTCTTGGATCTAAAATCGCTGGATTTACATCGTGCAAAGAAGTTGGAACTTCAAAATTGAATGTTGGAATAATTTTAGTTTCTGCTTTTTCTATTGAACCATCAAGAATTGCATCGATGATTGCACGCGTGTCTTTTATCGAAATACGTTTTCCTGTTCCGTTCCAACCTGTGTTTACCATATAAGCAGTTGCTTTATGTTCCTCCATCTTTTTTACCAATTCTTCACCATATTTTGTTGGATGAAGCGATAAAAATGCTTTTCCAAAACAAGCCGAAAACGTTGGTGTTGGCTCGGTTACTCCACGTTCTGTTCCAGCCAATTTAGCCGTGAAACCTGAAAGGAAATAATATTTAGTTTGCTCTGGTGTAAGTTTAGAAACCGGAGGCATAACTCCGAATGCGTCTGCGGTTAAGAAAATCACTTTAGTAGCATGACCAGCTTTAGAAACTGGTTTTACGATATTATGAATGTGCTCTATCGGATAAGAAACACGAGTATTTTGAGTTACAGAACCGTCTTTAAAATCGATTTTTC
>DAOLYL010000152.1:0-4536 GCA_035425765.1 Flavobacterium sp.
GTTGTTAATCCAATTCTATAATTTGTTCTTATCACTGGCGTGAAATTACAAACCACAATAATATTTTCTTTTTCGTCGTTTCCTTTTCTGATGTAACTCAAAACAGCATTCTCTGCATCCGAATAATTAATCCATTCAAAACCATCAACATGGAATTGTTTTTCATACATCGCTGGATTGTTTTTGTATAACGCATTCAAATCGGTGATACATTTTTTAATGCCGTCGTGATAGCCAAATTGTAACAAATGCCAATCCAAACTTCCTTCAAAATTCCATTCGCCACTTTGTCCAAATTCCGCACCTTGAAATAATAATTTTCCTCCAGGATGCGTAAACATATAACCATACAACAAACGAAGATTAGCAAATCGTTGCCATTCATCGCCTGGCATTCTACCTAAAATAGAATGTTTTCCATAAACCACTTCATCGTGTGACAATGGCAACATAAAGTTTTCCGTAAACGCATACGTCATCGAAAACGTCAAATCATTTTGATGAAAACGTCTGTAAACGGGTTCTTTTTTGAAATATTGCAGTGTGTCGTGCATCCAACCCATCATCCATTTCATTCCAAAGCCCAAACCACCGATGAAAGTTGGTCGCGAAACCATCGGGAAACTCGTGCTTTCTTCGGCTATTGTTTGCACATCAGGGAAATTAGTATAAACCGCTTCATTAAAGTCTTTCAAAAAACTAATCGTGTCTAAGTTTTCTCTTCCGCCATAAATATTTGGTTCCCATTCGCCGTCTTTTCTCGAATAATCCAAGTATAACATACTGGCAACAGCATCTACACGAAGTCCATCAACATGGTATTGTTGCAACCAAAAAATAGCATTACTAATCAGGAACGAACGCACTTCATTGCGCCCATAATTAAACACTAAACTCTTCCAATCCGGATGAAAACCTTTTCGTCTATCCGGATGTTCATATAAGTTTGAACCATCAAAAAAGCCCAAACCATGCGCATCTTCAGGAAAATGCGACGGAACCCAATCCAAAATCACACCTATTCCTGCCTGATGCAATTTATCCACCAAAACCATAAAATCCTGTGGTTTTCCAAATCGAGACGTTGGCGCAAAATAACCCACCAACTGATAACCCCAAGACGGATCATACGGAAACTCCATCACCGGCATAAACTCCACATGCGTAAAACCCGTTTCTTTCACATAAGCAACCAATTGGTCAGCCAGTTCCAAATACGTCAAAAACTTCCCTTCAGCATTGCGTCGCCACGAACCAAGATGCACTTCATATACCGAATACGGCTTGTCCAAACCATTCTTATCTTTTCGGCTATCCATCCATTTTTTGTCTTTCCACTTATAGTCCAAATCCCAAATAACAGAAGCCGTTTGCGGCGGATGTTCACAATACAGCGCAAATGGATCAGCTTTCTCCGTAATAATCCCGTTGTTGTTCGACTGGATTTTATACTTATACGTTGTTCCTCTATCCACACCAGGAATAAATCCTTCCCAAATGCCCGAACCATCCCAACGAACGTTCAACAAATGCTCGCCTTGTATCCAATAATTAAAATCGCCCACCACCGAAACCGATCGTGCCGCTGGTGCCCAAACCGCAAAATAAACACCTTTCACGCCATTCACCTCCATCAAATGCGCGCCTAGTTTTTCATATAATTTAAAATGCTTTCCCGCCTTGAATAAATCAATATCAAAATCAGTGAAAAGCGAATGTACTTGTACTTGGTTCATGTTTTTTATTTTTAAACCTGACAGGTTTTGAAAACCTGTCAGGTTTGATTTTTTTAATTCAATTCAATTCCTTTTTAGCCCCGATTGAAGTGGAAATCCTTTTATGAATTGCCACGGGTTTAAACCCGTGGCAATTCATAAAAGATTGAAACGAAAAGCGGGAAAATGGTTTTACCCTTTGCCCGAACGTTTCGCTCCAAAATTAATACTTCATTATACTCTGAATTCCCCGCAAAGGAATAACTGCCCAACGTGGTCGCGAGTTCAACTCATAGCCCAACTCATAAACCGCTTTTTCTAGCAAACAATATTTGAGTAAAAACTCTATTTCGTGGCTGTAACCAATGTTCAAATTCCCCGATTGTGCTTTCTCTATATAGGTTTCCAAAAACGCTCCAACAAAATAATTGAACAGTATTTCGGCAGCTTTGAACAGTTGCTCTTGCTCAAACGGATATTTGTCTTTGTTGTTGAAAATCGTAGCATAAATGGCGTAATGAAACGAGCGAAACAATCCGGCAACGTCTTTCAACGGCGGTTGTTTTACCTTTCTATCACGAATGGTACTTTCGGGTTCACCTTCAAAATCAAGCAGATAGAAATCATCGCCATTGACCAAAATTTGTCCCAAATGATAATCGCCATGAATTCGAATGCGTTCCGATTTCATCTTTGTCCAATCAAAATCGACAAAATGTTTACGAACAATTTTCTTGTTTTCCATAAACTGATGCGCCAATTCGAGTGCCAATCCGTCGAGTTTGTGCAAACTATTTTCAATAATATTCAGTCGGTTTTGAAACTGATAGAGCATTCGGTTTTTCAGCCAAACGGTATAATCGCCGTTGTAAGTTGTTGGCGTGAAAGCCGTGTCGTGAATGTCGCCACCAAGTGCAATGTGCATTTCGGCAGTTCGCTTGGCTAAGGTTTGCAATCGAAGAAACAAACTCAATCCAACCCAATCAATAATTTCTGGCGGAATTTCGTTGATTTTCATTCGCTTGAACAACGGAATATCGGGTAATTTGTCAATTTTTATCTTCTTTGTCTTCAAATTCATGAAAACACCATCGATTTCTTCGAGCATAAATTTCCACGCATCGCCTTGATTTGGAACCAATTCTTGCATTAATCCCAACGTAATATTTCCTTCGGGCAAAGCCAAATTAATACTTCCTGTATAAGCTGGCGAGCTTTTGAATTGCATTCTTTCAGTCAAGAAACGACTGATTTCATAATCGGGATTAGTGCTAACATAAATACGTCGGAAAATCTTCAGCACAAAAGCATCGTTATAAATTATAGAAGTGTTGCTTTGCTCAACTCCCATGAACTTAGACGATTTATATTCTTTATCATCAAATTTAGAACCTTTGTGAAAAACCAGTTTCAACTCAGGATTTTCTTTGGATTGAACGATATTGTCAAACAATAACTTCCTAAAATCCTCCTGATGCAAAGCATCGACCAAAAATCCTTTTTGATTGCCAAGTTTAACTGGCGCAATAATCGTGTTCGTATCCAATTCTTCTTCTGCCATGAAAGCCAATGGCATAAAATAATGCTGATAGAAAGCTTCCTTGAAATTTACTTCCAAAAGAACGCCGTAATAAGTGTTTTTCTTCGAAGTAATTTTAAAATGATCAACAACTTCAATGTATTTTAATGTACTCGCTTTTCCACCATACCAACGTTTATTGATGATATAATTCTCTAAAATATCCGAAGAAAATACTTTGATAAACTCTTCGTCTTCAAAAGCACTTTTCCAATCGGTTTTAAAAACAAATGGCGATGTAAACGTATCTTGGTTAGAATTTTCCATGTTAATTATGGATTTATACTATTTAATAATTTTGAATAAATGGAATGGTAACGCTGGATGAAGCTCAACAAAATTCCATTCTTTGTCCCAATAGTAGCTGTTTCCTGTGATTAAATCGACCACTTTTATCGTTTGTCCTGGTTGAATTCCTAGTGATTGCAACGGTAATTGAACCCAAACTTGTTTTGGATAATAAGGATCGATGTTGCAAATCATCAAGGTTTCATCGGTTTTATCATCGTCAAATTTATAGTAAGCAATGACTTGATCGCTATCGGTATTACAAAACTGAATGTTATTCGTTTGCTGTAATGACGGTTGCTCGTGACGGATTTTGTTCAGTCGAGTAATTAAGGTAACCAATTTATTTTGAACCGTCCAATCCCAATGATAGACTTCATATTTTTCGGAATTGAAATATTCTTCTTTTCCTGGCATCGCAGCCGAAACCATATATTCATAAGCTGGTCCGTAAATTCCAACGCTGGAACTCAACGTTGCTGCCAAGAAATATTTGTGAAGATAAACGCTTTCGTTTCCGCTTTGCAACGCATACGGAAGAATGTCTGGCGTATTTGGCCAAAAGTTTGGTCGGAAAAATTCTTTTTGTTCCGTTTTAGATAATTCGGTAAGATATTCAATTAATTCGGCTTTCGAATTTCGCCAAGTAAAATAAGTATAGGATTGTGTAAAACCTTGTTTTGCCAATTCATGCATAATTTTTGGTCGCGTGAAAGCTTCGGCTAAAAACAATACATCAGGATGTTTTTTCTTCACTTCGGCAATCAACCAACCCCAAAAATAGAATGGTTTTGTATGTGGATTATCCACTCTAAAAACTTTAATATCACATTCTTCAACCCAAAATAAAGCGACGTCTAAAAGTTCTTTCCAAAGGTTTTTCCAGTCGCCACTTTCAAAATAAATCGGCTGAATATCTTGGTATTTTTTTGGTGGATTTTCAGCATATTGAAC
>DAOLYL010000152.1:4636-5711 GCA_035425765.1 Flavobacterium sp.
CAATCTTTAAATGTGCCGTGTTTCCCTTCTTGCGAAGCCGAACGTGGGAAAAATTCATACCAAGTACTAAACAATGCTTTTTTTCTATCAACATAAACTTTCAGTTCAGCCGAAGTATTGGCCAAGGTTCGCGTTGGATAGTTATAAAAAATATGATGCAATTCAGCCGACAAAGCAATCTGAATGGCATCATTATATAATTTTTCGTCTTGAAAAGCTTTGATTGCTTTCGTCAAATAGGCTTTCTCTTCCTTTGAAGCTTCTTTCAAAATCGCCTGACAATATTCGGCTCCTTCCAAAAGCTCCGATTTTACATGTTGATTATCTTGAATTTTACGTTCGGTTCCGTGTTGCCAATTCAAAGCGTAATCAACCCAAGCTTCCACAAAATAAGAATAATGACCTTGCTTTTCTACCTTAAAAGTGGCTGTCCATTCGTCATTACCGATTTCGAACATTCGTGCTTCTTGCCATTTTTTGTCTTTTTCGTGTTTGAATTTCACGCAAGTAGCCACAACATCATGTCCATCGGCAAAAACATTTGCGGTAACAACTACTTTTTCTCCAACAATTCTTTTGATAAAAAATGCACCGCCGTCTAATTGAGGTTGTACATTTTCGATTATAATTCGAGTTTGATTTTGCATTTTATACTAATTTTAAGAAGTTGTAAGTTAGAAAAAAATATAATAAGTTATAAATTGCAGTAAAATTTATTGAAATGACAAAAAAAGCAGCAATACCTACTCAATCATTGCAAATTCTGAAGCCGATTCTAATTACCACTAAATTTTTAGAAGTAATTTCATCAAAATTAGAGATGCTCTTTGCCGCAAAATTATTTGTAAGACCAATAAAACACAAAATTCCAAAGCGAGAATTACACATGATGCACAAAAGTCATAAATACTATAAAAGAATTCATTTGTAATTAATTTTTAGTAATTTAGTTACAAATAAAAATCATGTCACACATTCAATTAGCATCGAATATTTACGATTGTAGCAGTTGCCATACACGATGCGATGGAAAATCTATTGGTGTATATGATTTTGAAAAAGATGTAAACTTTTC
>DAOLYL010000153.1:0-5634 GCA_035425765.1 Flavobacterium sp.
CCATCGCTTGAACTTCAAATACAAACACTTCCAGACAATCCTGGCGTGTATCAGTATTATGACAAAGACGGGAAAATTTTGTATGTTGGAAAAGCTAAAAATCTCAAAAAAAGAGTAGCTTCCTATTTTAACAAAGTGCATGACAATGGCAAAACCAATGTGCTAGTCAAAAAAATTGAAACGATAAAACACATCGTAGTTTCCTCTGAACAAGACGCGCTTTTATTGGAAAATAATTTAATAAAAAAACTCCAGCCACGCTATAATGTTTTGCTGCGCGATGACAAAACTTATCCGTGGATTTGCATTAAAAAAGAACCTTTTTCTAGAATATTTCCAACGCGAAGAATGATTAAAGATGGCTCCGAATATTTTGGTCCTTACACTAACTTTAAAACCGTAAACACCATTTTAGATTTGGTAAAGGAATTGTATCCACTGCGAACCTGCAACTATGATTTAACCGAAAGCAATATCGAAAAAGGAAAGTACAAAGTGTGTTTAGAATTTCATATTGGGAATTGCAAAGGCGGTTGCGAAGGATATGAAACACTCGAAAACTATCAAACCCAAGTAAACGCTATTCGCGAAATACTGAAAGGAAACTTCAAAGAAAGTTTGAAAGATTTCAAAAACAAAATGCTAGACTTTGCTGCCAATATGCAATTTGAAGAAGCGCAAAAAGTAAAAGAAAAAATAGAAGTTTTAGAGAATTATCAGTCGCGTTCCACGATTTTAAACCCAAAAATTTCGAACATCGATGTTTTTTCTATCGTTTCAGACGAAGCAGTTGCTTATGTAAACTTTCTACAAATTTCGCATGGCGCCATTATTCGTTCCTATACGCTGGAGCTAAAAAAGAAATTAGACGAAACTGACCAAGAACTTTTAGAACTTGCCGTTGTTGAACTTCGCGAACGTTTTAAACTGACATCAAAAGAAATTATTTTGCCCTTTCCGTTGGATTTTGGCGAAAGCATAAAGGTTACTGTACCACAATTGGGTGATAAAAAACAAATTCTAGATTTATCCGAACGCAATGCCAAATACTATCGCATGGACCAATTGAAGCAAATTCAAATTGTAGATCCAGAGCGACATACTAACCGAATTATGGCACAAATGCAAAAAGATTTGCGACTATCGGTTGAACCACGACACATTGAGTGCTTTGATAATTCTAACATTCAAGGAACGAATCCTGTTTCGGCCTGTGTGGTTTTTAAAGACGGAAAACCATCGAAAAAAGATTATCGCCATTTTAATATAAAAACCGTTGAAGGTCCAAACGATTTTGCCTCTATGGAAGAAGTCGTTTACCGTCGATACAAACGCCTGTTGGACGAAAATCAACCTTTGCCACAACTTATCATTATTGACGGTGGAAAAGGACAGTTATCATCGGCTCTAAAGAGTATTGACGATTTAGGTTTGCGAGGAAAAATTGCCATAATCGGTATTGCAAAACGATTGGAAGAACTTTTTTATCCCGGCGATTCGGTTCCGCTGTATCTCGATAAAAAGTCAGAAACGTTGAAAGTCATTCAATTTCTTCGAAACGAAGCACACCGGTTTGGAATTACCTTCCACCGAGATAAACGAAGCAAAGCTGCGCTAAATTCATCTATGGAAACCATTCCGGGAATAGGCGAAAAAACGATGTTGACATTGATAAAGCATTTCAAATCGATAAAAAGACTAAAAATGGCGACACAAAACGAAATTTCGGAGGTTGTTGGTGCATCAAAAGCCAAAAAAATTTCCGAATTTTACAACATCAGCAATCAATAATCACGAATGAAAAAAATACTACTATTCTTTTACTTCCTTTTTTTTCTTCAATTGGTTGTAGCTCAAGATACCATAACACAAAAGCGACCTAAAATTGGATTAGTACTTTCTGGCGGTGGCGCAAAAGGTTTTGCTCATATTGGCGTTTTAAAAGTACTAGAACAGGCAGGTGTAAAAATAGATTACATTGGCGGAACGAGTATGGGTGCAGTCGTTGGCGGGTTATATGCTTCTGGGTATAATGCAACACAGATAGATTCTATTTTTCAGGACACAAATTTTGATGAATTGTTGCAAGACTATATGCCGCGAACCTCTAAAAGTTTTTTTGAAAAAAGAAATGATGAATTGTATTCGGTTTCGTTGCCATTTAATAAATTCAAACTTGGCATTCCTGTAGCATTATCAAAAGGAATATACAACTACAACATGTTGGCAAAACTAACGCACAACGTTAGACATATCAGAGATTTTAACCAATTGCCAATCCCTTTTATTTGTGTTGCCACGAATATTGAAAACGGTGAAGAAGTAATTTTAAGAGATGGTTTTTTAGCGCAAGCGATGATGGCGAGTTCGGCTTTTCCTTCACTATTTTCACCTGTTGAGTTGAACGGAAAAGTTTTAATTGATGGTGGCGTTACAAATAACTATCCTGTAAAAGAACTCCGAAGAATGGGTGCAGAAATCATTATTGGAGTTGATGTTCAAGACGATTTAAAAGATAGAAATTCACTTCAAGACGCTACTCGAATTTTAGTTCAAATCACTAATTTGGACATGATTAACAAAATGAAAGAGAATATTAAGCTGACAGACATCTACATTAAGCCCGATATTTCCAACTATGGGGTTATTTCATTCGACAAAGGACAAGAAATCATCAAAAAAGGAGAAGAAGCAACTCTTGCCGTTTATGAACAAGTAAAAAAATATGGAAATCCAAAGAATTATGAAGTTCAAAATCATAAAAAAGGATCTTGCCTTTTAGATATAAATGACATCACGACTACCAAATTAGATAACTACACAAGAGCTTACATTCTTGGAAAGTTGCGTTTCAAATCGGGGAAAACAATCACTTATGATGAGCTAAAAACTGGAATAAATAATATCAATGCCACACAGAATTTCAGCCGAATAAGTTATGTTCTAGAAAAAAACAGCAACAACAAAGACGATTTAAAAATCTACTTAACTGAAAATCCGAACAAAACCTTTTTAAAATTTGGATTACACTACGATGATTTATATAAAAGTGCGGTTTTAGTGAATTTAACACACAAAAAATTATTGTTCAAGAACGATGTTTTTTCTGGAGATGCCATTTTAGGAGATAACATTCGTTACAACATCGACTATTATGTAGACAATGGATTTTACTGGAGTTTTGGCTTCAAATCAAGACTAAACACTTTTAACCGAAATGTGGAGACTGATTTTAGTAATGGTGAAATTTTGACACAACTTGGTTTGAAATCGATTAATATTGACTTCTTAGACATTACTAATCAAGCGTATATGCAAACCGTTTTTATTGAAAAGTATTTAATTGGTGGTGGAATAGAGCATAAATATTTAAAAATAAAATCGGAAACACTAGAAGAAGACAATCCAGTATTCGAAAACAGTGGTTACTTTAGTATTTTTGGTTATTTAAAATACGACTCGTTAGACAATAAATATTTCCCAAAAGACGGATGGCTTTTCTCTGGCGATATCCAGTCTTATTTATTTTCAACCGATTTCAATAATGATTTTGAAAGATTTTCAGTGATAAGAGGTGAGGTGATTTTTGCTAAAAAACTTGCTAAAAAACTAACATTAAATATAAATTCAGAACTTGGATTTAGCGCTGGTGGAAAAGCAACACCTTTTTTTAATTTTATTCTTGGTGGCTATGGTTTTAGTACTATCAATAATTTTAAACATTTTTATGGATATGATTTCCTAAGTATTGCTGCTGACAGTTATATAAAATCAAATTTTACAATTGATTATGAACTATTTAAAAAGAACCATTTAAATTTTTCTGCCAATTATGCCAATGTAGAAGACAATCTTTTTGGAACAGGAAACTGGTTGACTAAACCAAAATACAATGGCTATGCGCTTGGCTATGGCTACGAATCTGTTTTTGGACCAATCGAAGTAAAATACACTTGGTCGCCTGAATTGTCGAAAGGATATACGATGGTCAATGTTGGATTTTGGTTCTAAAATTTAATATTCGCAAAAAAATTTATTGATTAATTCCAAAAAAACTATATTTGGAATCTAGAAAACCCAAAAACTATATTTATGTCTATTTGGAAAAGAAAATCGTTGGCTGTTTTATTAAGTGAAGCAGATGAATCAGAAAAAGGACTAAAAAGAACATTATCCTCCCGCTCTTTAGTTGCACTTGGAATTGGAGCTATTATTGGCGCTGGATTATTTTCATTAACCGGAATTGCGGCAGCCGAACATGCTGGACCAGCTGTAACTTTATCTTTTATATTAGCAGCTGTTGGTTGTGCCTTTGCAGGACTTTGTTATGCAGAATTTGCCTCAATGATTCCTGTAGCAGGAAGTGCTTACACTTATTCTTATGCAACAATGGGAGAATTTATGGCTTGGATCATCGGCTGGGATTTAGTTCTTGAATATGCTTTAGGAGCTGCAACCGTTGGCGTTAGTTGGTCAAGATACTTCCTAGAATTACTGAACAAATTTGGAATCCATTTACCTCCTGATTTGATATGTTCACCATGGGAAACATTAAAATTGAGTGATGGAACACTAATTGAAGGTGGATTAATTAATCTTCCAGCTGTTTTTATAGTATCAATGCTATCACTTTTATTAATTCGCGGAACAAAAGAGTCTGCTGGAATAAATAATTTCTTAGTTGTTGTTAAAGTTTCTGTTGTTATCCTATTTATCGTTTTAGGATGGAATTATATAAACGAAGCCAATTATACACCTTATATTCCTGAAAACACTGGAGTTAAAGGAGAATTTGGTTGGTCAGGAATAGCGGCTGGAGCTGCAACTGTTTTCTTTGCTTTTATTGGATTTGACGCTGTATCAACAGCAGCTCAAGAAGCAAAAAATCCACAAAAAGGAATGCCAATAGGTATTTTAGGATCGTTAGTAATTTGTACCATTTTATATGTTTTATTCGCTCACGTAATGACTGGACTTGTACCTTTTCATGAATTTGCAGGCGATGCTAAACCAGCAGCAACAGCTTTTGCAAAAACACCGTATGGTTTTCTTCAAACAGGTTTAATTGTAGCAATTCTTGCTGGTTATACTTCGGTGATGTTGGTTATGTTAATGGGACAAAGCCGTGTATTTTATACCATGAGTAAAGACGGTTTATTACCTCCATTTTTCGGAGAAATACATTCAAAATTTAGAACGCCATGGAAAACTAACCTTTTCTTTTTAGTATTCGTGAGTCTGTTTGCAGGATTTGTTCCAGTTTCAGATTTAGGTCATATGGTAAGTATTGGAACATTACTAGCTTTTGTTTTAGTATGTATTGGCGTATTAGTTATGCGCAAAAAAATGCCAGATGCACCAAGAGCTTTCAAAACACCATTGGTTCCTTTTGTTCCAATAGCTGGTGTAGTTGTATGTTTATATTTAATGTACTCATTACCACTTGAAAGTTGGATTAGACTTGTTATTTGGATGGCATTAGGTGTTGCACTTTACTTTTTATATGGAAAGAAAAACAGTAAACTAAACAATCCAAAATAAATCAATATTTACATTTATACAAAGGATTAAGAATTAACACTTCTTAATCCTTTTTTGTTTTTAAAAATTAATAAATATCATTTTTTGGCATTC
>DAOLYL010000154.1:0-5627 GCA_035425765.1 Flavobacterium sp.
TTGTTGAAACTATAAAATCAGGAAGCGATATTACTGTTGTTTCTTATGGCTCAACACTTAGAATAGTTGAACAAGCCGCAAAAGAACTTTTAGAAATTGGTATTGACGTAGAAATAATTGATGCACAGTCGCTTCTTCCGTTTGACATTAAACATGATATTGCTAAAAGCGTTGCTAAAACTAATAGATTGTTAGTAGTTGACGAAGATGTTCCTGGAGGTGCAAGTGCTTACATTCTTCAACAAGTAATTGATGAACAAAATGCTTATCAGTTTTTAGATAGTCTACCACAAACGTTGGCTTCTAAAGCACATAGACCAGCTTATGGAACAGATGGTGATTATTTTTCAAAACCGTCAGCTGAAGATGTTTTTGAGAAAATTTATGCCATCATGCACGAAGCAATGCCTGAAAAATATTCAAGTTTATATTAAAATTAAGGGAACCAAATTTGGTTCCTTTTTTTTGTGTTTCCAAACTATTTGCTATTATTATAATTAGTTAAAATAAACAGTATGGAATGTTAAAATCTAAAACTTTATGACTTTTCACATACTATAAAACTATCTTTAACGTTATTCAATTTATTAATACAAAACATGACGTTATGAAAAAAATAGTTTTACTTGCTATGGTTTTGGTTATCGCATCATGCAAGAGTAAAAAAGCAACTTCTGATAGCGATAATAAACCAATAGAAGAAAAAATTGTTATTTTAAAATCTACAGAAGTTGATAACCTAAAAAAAGAACGCGCTTACGATTTGGGTAAACGATTATTAGAAACGTGCTCAACTTCAAAATTTAAAGCTTTTTCTAAATCCGAAGCTACTGATAAAGTTATTGCAAATGCTACAGTAGAGAAAATAGCTGCTACCTGCAAAAAAATAAACCAACGCAACGGAAAATTTATCGGTATTAACTTAATTGATGTTAAACATGACACCTTTTTAAACGAATACGTTTTTAGATATGCTATTGATTATGAAAAGAAACTTTTCAAACGAGAACTATTTGTAACTATCAATTCTGAAAACAAAGTTTCAGCTATCAACACAAAAGAAGTAAAACCAGTGCCTTTTTAAAAAAATAAAAAACCATCTATTTTCACAGATGGTTTTTTTATACTATTTAAGACTATAAATTATATCTTATATCTTTTTCTATCCGTTTCAGTAAGATAGATTTTTCTTAGACGAATAGATTTTGGTGTACATTCTACATATTCATCTTTTTGAATGTATTCTAAAGCTTCTTCCAAAGAAAAAATAATTGGCGGAATAATTCTAGCTTTTTCATCATTTCCAGACGAACGAACGTTAGATTGTTTTTTCTCTTTAGTTACGTTTACACACATATCATCACCACGAGAGTTTTCACCAATTACTTGACCTTCATAGATTTCAGCATTTGGTTCAACAAAAAACTTACCGCGATCTTGTAATTTATCGATAGAATAAGGAATTGCTTTTCCTTTTTCCATAGAAATTAATGATCCTTTGTTACGACCAGCTATTTCTCCTTTGTATGGTTCATATCCAATAAAACGGTGTGCCATAATTGCTTCTCCAGCTGTAGCAGTAAGCAATTGATTACGCAATCCAATAATTCCACGAGATGGAATATTAAATTTGATAATCATACGTTCACCTTTAGTTTCCATACTTAGCATTTCACCTTTTCGTTGCGTAACAAATTCCACTGCTCTTCCAGAAAGTGTTTCAGGTAAATCAATTGTTAATTCTTCTATTGGTTCACATTTTACACCATCAATTTCTTTAATGATAACTTGTGGTTGACCAATTTGTAATTCATATCCTTCTCTTCTCATTGTTTCAATAAGAACTGATAAGTGAAGAACTCCACGACCAAAAACCATAAACTTATCAGCCGAATCAGTTTCGCCCAATTTCATGGCTAAATTTTTCTCTAATTCTTTAGTCAGTCTATCTCTAATGTGACGAGAAGTTACAAATTTACCTTCTTTACCAAAGAAAGGTGAGTCGTTGATAGTAAACAACATACTCATTGTAGGTTCGTCAATAGCAATAGTTTGCAATGCTTCTGGATTTTCAAAATCAGCAATAGTATCACCAATTTCAAATCCTTCTACTCCAACAATTGCACAAATATCACCTGCTATAACTTCTAATACTTTTTTACGTCCAAGACCTTCAAAAGTATGTAGTTCTTTTATTCTAGATTTCATCACTGTACCATCTCTTTTTACTAAAGAAATAGGCATTCCTTCTCTTAAAACTCCTCTTTCAAGACGACCAATTGCAATACGACCTGTAAATGCTGAGAAATCTAAAGATGTGATTAACATTTGTGGTGTTCCTTCCGATACTTTTGGAGCAGGAACGTTATCAATTACCATGTCTAGCAAAGCTTCAACATTATCTGTTACGTTTTCCCAATGGTCAGACATCCAGTTATTTTTAGCTGAACCATAAACTGTTGGAAAATCCAACTGCCATTCTTCAGCACCTAATTCGAACATCAAATCGAAAACTTTTTCGTGAACTTCTTCTGGAGTACAGTTTTCTTTATCAACTTTATTAATTACAACGCAAGGTTTTAAACCTAAATCGATAGCTTTTTGAAGTACAAAACGAGTTTGTGGCATTGGACCTTCAAAAGCATCTACCAAAAGGCAAACACCATCGGCCATGTTCAATACTCTTTCTACTTCGCCACCAAAATCCGCGTGACCTGGAGTGTCAATAATATTAATTTTCGTTCCTTTATAGGTTACCGAAACATTTTTTGATGTAATAGTAATACCGCGTTCACGCTCTAAATCGTTATTATCAAGAATTAAATCACCTGTGTTCTCGTTTTCACGAAATAACTGACAATGATACATAATTTTATCAACCAAAGTAGTCTTACCGTGGTCAACGTGAGCAATAATAGCAATGTTTCTAATAGATTCCATCTGTGTTTTTTTTGAAGGTGCAAAGGTACACTTTTATTTGATATAAAAAATGAAAGACAATTTAGTTTACAATTATTTAAAAGTGAGATAGTTTAAAAAAAACATCAATAAGTTTCAAGTAAAATTTTTTACTAATTCGAATTTGTCTATATTTGGAGTAATGAAAAATAATTCCAATAAAATAACATTAGCATATGTTGTTATATTAATTATTGTGGCTTATGTTGCACATAAGCTTGTCTTTAGATATTTCCCTATTTCTTCTATTGAAAAATTAGAGCTATACAACTATATAAAAGATGTTGTATTAATTTTAATTTCTGCACTTGTTTTTAAATTTTTAATTAACCAAAACGAAAAACACAATCGTAATGTTTTAAAAAAATTAAAAAACACCAACCGTGAAATCATCGAATCGAAAGAACGCTATGACATAGTTGCAAAAGCTACCAGTGATACTATTTGGGATTGGAAATTAGAAGAAGACCAAATGGTTTGGAACAAAGGAATTCAAGGAGTTTTTGGATATAGCAAAGAAGAAATTGGAAAAAACTCAACCTGGTGGTTTAGTAAAATTCATCCCGAAGATACGCTTAGAATGTCAATAAAATTATATTCTTTTATTGAACAAAGAACCGAAAGATGGCAAGATGAATACCGATTTATGTGTGCTGATGGTAGTTTTAAATATGTTCTTGACAGAGGTTTTTTAATAAAAGATAAAGACGACAAACCCATTCGAATGATTGGAGCAATTCAAGATGTCACTAAAGAAAAAGAGGAAGAACAGCGACTGCGTTTATTAGAAACTGTGATTACACAATCTAAAGACGCCATTATGATCACTGGCATTACTCTTGATGAAAATTCAATTCCAAATATCCTTTTTGTAAACTCTGCATTTACTAAAATTACAGGATATGATGCCGAAGATGCCATTGGAAAATCACCTTTAATTCTTTTTGGCGAAAAATCAGATGTATTACAATTAGATAAAATAAAAACAAGTATCCTACAATATAAAGGATTTACAATAGAAACTATCAGCTACAGAAAAGACGGAACTGAATTTTGGATTAATTTCTCAATGATGCCAGTAACCAATAAAGCAGGAGATCATTCACATTGGATTTCAATTCAAAGAGACGTTACAATCGAAAAAGAAAAAGAAAAAGAACGCGAACAACTCATCAGAGAATTAACTCAAAACAATAATGATTTAAAACAATTCTCTTATATAACATCACATAATTTAAGAGCACCACTATCAAATTTAACTGGACTTCTAAACCTTGTTGATGATATTCCAATTGACAATCCAGAATTAAAAGAAATAATAAACGGATTTTCAACGTCAACACATCTTCTAAATGAAACTATAAATGATTTGGTTAAGGTCATTATAATTAAAGACAATCCATCCATAAACAAGGAAAAGGTTTTAATTAAAGAAGTATTTGAAAATGTATTCAATCAATTGAGCTTTCTAATCGGCATTCATAAACCAATATTAAAAATTGAACTAGAAGAATTATCAATTTTAAACTCAAATAAATCATATTTAGAAAGTATTTTTTTAAATTTACTCACGAATTCAATAAAATATAAGTCACCAAACAAACAATTAAAAATTACAATAACATCAAAAGTTGTTGATGACAATATAATTTTGAGTTTCAAAGACAATGGAATTGGGATTGATATGGAAAGAAATAAAAACAAAATTTTCGGACTATATCAAAGATTTCATAACCATCCAGACAGCAAAGGATTAGGTTTATATCTAGTGAAATCACAAGTAGAATCTATGAACGGAAGTATAGACGTTGAAAGTGAAGTAGGAAAAGGAACTACCTTTACAATCACTTTTAAAAACAATTAAATGATAAAAAAAGTATTTTGTGTTGATGACGATCCAATTACTTTGATGCTTTGTAAAAAAGTTATCGAAAAGGTAGAATTTGCCCAAGAGATTGATGTAGCACAAAATGGCGAAGAGGCCTTACTCTATTTTGACAACTTAATTGAAGTCTATAAAAGCAATACGAATACCGTTTATCCTGAACTAATTTTTTTAGATTTAAACATGCCAATTATGAATGGCTGGGAGTTTTTAGATAGTTATTTCAAGAAAAAATATAACGAAATATTTATAAACTCAAAATTCATTGTATTATCATCTACTATTGACCCTAGCGATGTTGAAAAATCAAAAAACTATCCGATGGTAATTGGTTTTTTATCAAAACCAATCACGAAAGAAATCCTTGAGAGTTTAAAAAATAAAATTTAAATTATAAGCATAAAAAAAGCACTCGAATGAGTGCTTTTTTTTTATTTTGAGAAATAACTAATTATGCAAGATTAGTAACGTGCTTAGTTAATTTTGATTTCAAGTTTGAAGCTTTGTTATCATGAATGATATTTTTCTTCGCTAATTTATCAATCATAGAAACCACAGCTGATAATTTTGCAGCAGCATCAGATTTGTCAGTTGACAATCTTAACGCTTTTATAGCATTACGAGTTGTTTTGTGTTGGTATTTATTTAACACTCTTTTTTTCTCGTTACTTCTAATTCTTTTTAAAGCTGACTTATGATTTGCCATTTTTTCTCTTTCTTAATTAAATAAATTTTGTAGCCCGTAGGGGAATCGAACCCCTCTTACATGGATGAAAACCATGCG
>DAOLYL010000155.1:0-2116 GCA_035425765.1 Flavobacterium sp.
CCAAAACCACAAATGTCTTCGTGTTTCTTGTTATCAATGCAAGACGATAGCATCGACGGAATTTATGACACATTAAAATCAACTGCGAAGATTTCACAATCAGCTGGTGGAATTGGATTGTCAATTCATAACGTTCGTGCAACAGGTTCATACATTCGCGGAACAAACGGAACGTCAAACGGAATTGTTCCAATGCTACGTGTATTCAACGATACAGCACGTTATGTTGATCAAGGTGGCGGAAAACGTAAAGGAAGTTTTGCTATTTATTTAGAAACTTGGCATGCCGATATTTTTGACTTTTTAGATTTAAAAAAGAATACCGGAAAAGAAGAAATGCGTGCGCGTGATTTGTTTTTTGCCATGTGGACTTCCGATTTATTCATGAAACGTGTACAAGAAGATTCTACTTGGACGTTGATGTGTCCAAACGAATGTCCAGGTTTATATGATGTCTATGGCGATGAGTTTGAAGCATTATATACTTCGTATGAAGCTCAAA
Source organism: Flavobacterium sp. (assembly GCA_035425765.1). GTDB lineage: Bacteria > Bacteroidota > Bacteroidia > Flavobacteriales > Flavobacteriaceae > Flavobacterium. The sequence continues at coordinate 503 of DAOLYL010000155.1, forward strand.
ACAAAGGAAGAAAAACCATCAAAGCACGTGAACTTTGGGAAAAAATTCTAGAATCGCAAATCGAAACTGGAACACCATATATGTTGTATAAAGATGCAGCAAACAGAAAGTCAAACCAAAAGAATTTAGGAACGATTCGTTCATCGAATTTGTGTACCGAAATCATGGAATACACTTCTGCAGACGAAATTGCAGTGTGTAATTTGGCTTCGATTTCATTGCCAATGTTCGTAGAAAACAATACGTTCAACCACGAATTATTATACAACGTAACCAAACGCGTTACTCGAAACTTAAACAAAGTAATCGATAGAAATTACTATCCAGTAAAAGAAGCCGAAAACTCAAACTTACGTCATCGTCCAGTTGGATTAGGTGTTCAAGGATTGGCAGATGCATTTATTTTGTTGAGAATGCCATTTACTTCGGATGAAGCAAAAAAATTAAATCAAGAAATTTTCGAAACGATGTATTTTGCTGCCGTTACGGCTTCTATGGAAATGGCAAAAGAAGAAGGTGCATATTCTACTTTCAAAGGTTCGCCAATTTCGGAAGGATTATTCCAGCACAACCTTTGGAACATCAAAGACGAAGAACTTTCTGGTCGTTGGGATTGGGCAAGTTTAAGAAAAGAAGTAATGGAAAACGGTGTTAGAAACTCGTTATTAATGGCGCCAATGCCAACAGCTTCAACATCGCAAATTCTTGGAAACAACGAAGCGTTTGAACCTTATACATCCAATATTTACACACGTCGTGTACTTTCTGGAGAATTTATCGTGGTAAACAAACATTTATTATACGATTTGGTAGAAAGAGGTTTGTGGAACGAAACAACGAAGCAAGAAATTATGCGTCACAACGGTTCGGTGCAAAACATCGATTGTATTCCAGCGGATTTGAAGGAATTATACAAAACCGTTTGGGAAATGTCGATGAAAGATATTATCGATATGTCGCGTCACAGAGGTTATTTTATTGACCAATCGCAATCGTTGAACTTGTTCATGCAAGATGCTAATTATTCAAAACTAACGTCAATGCATTTTTATGCTTGGCAAAGCGGTTTGAAAACAGGAATGTATTATTTGAGAACAAAATCAGCTGTTGACGCTATCAAATTCACTTTGAATAACGACAAAAAAGCAGAACCAATACCAGCAACAATTGCCGAAAAACCAGAAGCAGTAGCCGTTGAGGTTGTTGCTCCAACAGAAAATGGAGAAATGACCGCCGAAGATTTTGCCGCAATGGTAGAACGCGCCAGAAACGCCGCTGGAAATGTTGGTGATGATTGTGAAATGTGTGGTTCTTAATTTAATATTAGATATCAAATTTTAAATATTAGATATAAAACAGCTGTCAATTTGATAGCTGTTTTCATTTTATTACCTTTGAAATAAATAAAAGTACCATGTCAAAAGAAAAAAAAGGAGTTTACACCGGAATCATAGAAAAAGACGAAAACGGAAATTATTTCTGTGGTGAATACTTGTTGGATTACCAATATACCGAAGCGAGTTTTAAGCTTGGTGACGAAATCAACATTAAAACCGTAATCGCCAATCCAAGCGATAAAAGTTTTAATCAATATCCAAAGAAGTCTAGAAATTT
>DAOLYL010000155.1:2216-5626 GCA_035425765.1 Flavobacterium sp.
AAACTACTAAAAACCAATTCCAATCATCCCGATTTTCAAAAGTTAACCCAACTTTTTGATGATTATTTGGTTGAAATTGACGGCGATGAAAAAGACTTTTTTGCGCAATACAATCAAATATATATCGATAACGTAATCGTTTGTTATGAAGATGAAATCGCCGTTGGTTGTGGTGCGTTTAAAGAATATGAACCGACAGTTGCCGAAATAAAACGAATGTTTGTCTTACCCGAAAAACGAGGCAAAGGAATAGCTTCGACTGTGTTGAATACGTTGGAAAGTTGGGCAAAGGAAAACGGTTTTCAGCATGCTATTTTGGAAACGTCAAACCAGTTGACAAACGCCATTTCATTGTATCAAAAAAGTGGTTACGAAATCATTCCAAACTACGGACAATATATCGACGTAGAAAGTAGCGTTTGCATGAAAAAAATCCTGAAATAAATGTACTTTTGGGTTAGATGAAAATCTAATATTTAAAATTTAATATCTAATATAAAAATGACCTGGGAACAACTTTTATCTTTAAAACGTCAAGGCGATACGAGCAAACGTCTACGAATTGAACAAGACGACACACGATTGGGTTTTGAAGTCGATTATGACCGAATTATCTTTTCGTCAGCTTTTCGCAGTTTACAAGATAAAACGCAGGTTATTCCGCTTTCTAAAACCGATTTTGTTCACACACGTTTGACGCATAGTTTGGAAGTTTCGGTCGTTGGTCGTTCCATCGGAAGATTGGTTGGAAAAAAAATCATCGAAAAATATCCACATCTTTCTGCTGTTCACGGTTTTCACATGAACGATTTTGGAGCTATTGTTGCCGCAGCAGCTTTGGCGCACGACATTGGAAATCCGCCGTTTGGTCATTCGGGTGAAAAAGCAATTGGCGAATATTTTTCTATTGGAAAAGGGCAACAATTCAAAGACAAATTAACGACAAAACAATGGCAGGATTTAATCGATTTTGAAGGAAATGCGAATGGTTTTTCGGTTCTAACGAGTTCGCGTCCAGGAATTGAAGGAAGTTTGCGTTTGTCTTATGCAACACTTGGCGCATTTACTAAATATCCGAAGGAAAGTTTGCCTAAAAAACCAACCAAAAATATTTCGGATAAAAAATATGGTTTCTTTCAATCAGACAAAGATTTTTTCAAAGAAGTTGCCACAGAATTAGGAATGATTTCCAATAAATCGGGCGAAGATATTGGCTACGAACGTCATCCGTTGGCATTTTTAGTCGAAGCTGCCGATGATATTTGCTACACGATTATCGATTTTGAAGACGGAATAAATCTCGGTTTGGTTTCCGAAGATTTTGCGTTGGAATATCTAATTAAGTTGGTAAAAGACACGATTGATGCTGCAAAATACCAAACTTTAACCACCAAAGAAGATCGAATTAGCTATTTGCGCGCTTTGGCAATTGGAAATTTAATCAACGATGCCGTTCGCGTTTTTGTTGAAAATGAAGAAGCTATTTTGCAAGGAAAATTCCATTTCGCTTTAACCGATAAAAGTAAGTACAAAGCCCAAATGGATGACATCATCAAATTGAGTGTGAAAAACATCTACCAAAGTCGGGAAGTGATTGAAAAAGAACTTTCTGGTTATCAAATTATAAATACGTTACTGGATAAATTCATCACGGCTTTCAACAACAATCACGAAGGAAAAGCAACAAATTATGACAAACTTTTGCTAAAAATTCTTCCAGAAAAGCATCATTTAGAAAAAGAAAATCTTTACGACCGATTATTGCATATTTGTCATTACATTTCCATGCTAACCGACGGAAAAGCAGTGGAATTGTTTAAGATAGTTTCGGCTTAAAAATTGTAACTCAAACCAACGCCAAGCATTTGTTTTAACTGAAGTTTTGGACCAAGTGTAACTTGTTCGCCATCGCGTTCTTCTTTGGCTTTGATATCATCGTCATAAATAAAATGCGCGCCAATATTTGCTTTAACATATTCGTTTACAACCAATTCTAATTGCATTTGCCAATCAACATCAACATTTCCAAAACGATTGATATAATCAGAATATAAACTCAAGCGATTTTCCCAAATGATATTTTTGTAGATTTCTTTTTTATAGTAATTGGTCACCAAAAAACCGAGTTCCATTCGATACAAATCACCTTCTTTGATGAGGTTTCCGTCAATGTCATAAACCGCTTTGTTTACTCCAAACGCACCTTGATTTGCCAAAGTTTGATCTAAAACCAAAGTTGTTTTCATCGTTAAAGGTGAAATATAAACGTTTAGTTTTTTCTCTTTATTGGAATATTCAGATCCAACTCCAAGGAAAATATACGCTGGTGCAAAAGGTTTTGAAATCGCTTTTGTAGTATTTGGATAAGCGTAACCGTTAGTAAATTGCGTATTAAAATTAAATTTAGCCGAAGAATACCAATTTGAAATAGTATCTTTTCGATAACCTAAAGTGGAATTTATTTGAAGTGCATCATCCGTTTTTCGAAGTTCAATGCCATCTTGTTTGTTAATTCCATAACGAATAATCATTTCGTTTACCCATTTCAGATTTCCGCGTTGGTATTTTCGTAAAAAATTACCTTTGATTAATCCCGAAACCGAACTAACACCACCAGCATTCCAATTGACAAAAGCAATTTGACTAATGTCTAAACCAGCGGTATTTTTCTTTTCCCAACGAGAAATAACAGTGTCTTTTACTACTGGAATTGCAACTTCTTGTGCAAAAATAGTTGTTGAAAAAAGTAAAGTTAGTAAGAGAAAAATCTTTTGAAAAATCTTCATTTCAGTAAAAAATAGTTAGACGATGCAAAAATCGGTTTTTTAATAGTTTAAAAAAATATTTTCTATGCTTTTAACGTCAATTTTACAAATTTTTTGGAGTTCTTCCACTGTTCCGTGTTCGATAAAATGATCTGGAATTCCGAGTGTTTTTATGGACTTTGAATAATTTTTTTCTGAAGCAAATTCAACGATAGCCGAACCAAAACCGCCTTTTATTGTTCCGTCTTCAATAGTAATTATGTTTTCAAATGAACTGAAAATTTCATGCAACAGTTTTTCATCCAAAGGTTTTATAAATCCAAAGTCATAATGTGCAATTTCTGACGAATTTAGATTTTTCAAAGCCAACGAAACATTATTTCCAATAAAACCAGTAGATAAAACGGCTGTTTTTGTGCCATTTTTTAGCAAATGAGCTTTCCCGATTTCAATTTTTTCAAATTCGTAATTCGTAATTTTTAATTCGTAATTTGAGTATTTTCCTCTTCCGCGCGGATAACGAATTGCAATTGGATGTTGCAAACCTAACGATGCGGTATATAAAATATTTTGTAAATCGATTTCATCTTTTGGCGCATAAATTATCATATTCGGAATGCATCGCAAATAGGCAATGTCAAAAAC
>DAOLYL010000156.1:0-5512 GCA_035425765.1 Flavobacterium sp.
AGACATGGAAGAAGCATGGGAAACCATAAAAAATCATCCCAAAGTTACCGTAACCATCGATACCTTTCAATGGGGAATTGTTTTCTTTAGAACTGAACAAGAAAAGGAACATTTTACAATTAGAGTTTAATGATTAATGTTTAAAGTTGTAACAAAAACTCATTTTAGATTACTTATATTTACATTTCAAAATCGTAATTCGTAATTTTTAATTCGCAATTTCAATGGCAAATCCATTAATCAACATAACCCAAATTAAAAGAGATTTTCAACTGGGCAGTGAAACCATCAACGTTCTAAAAGGCATTGATTTACAAATAAATAAAGGCGAATACGTTGCATTAATGGGACCAAGTGGTTCAGGAAAATCAACGCTAATGAACCTTTTAGGATGTTTAGACACACCAACATCTGGAACTTATATCCTTAACGGAAAAGACGTTTCTCAAATGCACGATGACGATTTAGCCGAAATTAGAAACAAAGAAATTGGTTTCGTTTTTCAAACTTTCAACCTTTTGCCAAGAACAACCGCATTGGACAATGTTGCGTTGCCAATGATTTATGCCGGTTTTTCAAAATCAGAACGAAACGAACGCGCAACCGAAGTACTAACCCAAGTAAATCTTGCCGATAGAATGGATCATCAACCCAATCAACTTTCGGGTGGACAACGCCAAAGAGTTGCCATTGCAAGAGCTTTAGTCAACAAACCTTCCATCATTCTTGCCGATGAACCAACTGGAAATCTAGACAGTAAAACTTCCGTAGAAATCATGAATCTATTCAATGAAATTCACAAAAACGGAAACACCGTCATTTTAGTAACCCACGAAGAAGACATTGCAGCTTATGCTCACAGAATTATTCGCCTTCGCGACGGATTAATCGAAAGCGACAACCAAAATACAAATCATTTATAGAAGCGAATTGCTTGGGATTTATCAGTAAACCATTTTCCAGCTTTTCGTTCCAATCTTTCTTGAATTGCCACGGGTTTAAACCCGTGGCAATTCAAGAAAGGATTTCCACTTCAATCTGGGCTAGATAACAATCCATTCTAATTTTTGCTACCTTTGAAAAACAATTTTGATTTTTTTGCCAAAGACCTATATCTAAAAGTCTAACAGTCAGAAAATCTAAAAATCTAAAAATCTAAAAATCTAAAATGAAAGTATATACCAAAACTGGAGATACAGGAACAACAGCGCTTTTTGGTGGAACACGCGTACCAAAACACCACATTCGAATTGAAAGCTATGGAACAGTCGATGAATTAAATTCACATATTGGTTTAATTCGCGACCAAGAAATAAATATTCTATACAAAAACGTATTAATCGAAGTACAAGACCGACTTTTTACCGTTGGAGCAATTCTCGCCACACCACCAGAAAAAGAAGTTTTAAAAAACGGACAAAAACGACTTCAAAATCTTGGCATTCTTGAAACCGATATCGAATTTCTAGAAAACGAAATCGACTCTATGGAAGATAGTTTACCACAGATGACACATTTCGTGCTTCCTGGCGGACATACAACTGTGTCATATTGTCATATTGCGCGTTGCGTTTGCCGTCGTGCCGAACGTTTAGCTGTCCATTTAAATGACATCGAACCAACAGACGAACTCGTTATTAAGTACCTAAACCGACTTTCTGACTACCTTTTTGTCTTGGCACGAAAGTTGTCCTTTGACCTAAAAGCGAATGAAGTTCAGTGGATACCACGCAAGTAGTAAATCGTTTTCAAAAGCATTTTTCAGAGGAACATTAGTCATTAAAAACTGAAAATTAAACATTAAAAAAAACACGTTCTTACATAGTATTGAAAATAAATCAAAAAAAACTTGACTTTTTCAGTTAAAAATTTATTTTTGCATAAATTAAAACCGATAGAAGATGTATTGGACATTAGAATTAGCATCCTATTTAAGTGATGCACCATGGCCTGCAACCAAAGATGAGCTTATTGATTACGCAATTAGAGCTGGTGCTCCACTTGAAGTGGTAGAAAATCTTCAATCTATTGAAGACGAAGGCGAAATATACGAATCAATGGAAGAAATTTGGCCAGATTATCCAACCGACGAAGACTATCTTTGGAACGAGGATGAATATTAAAAAATAACCAAACACAAAAAACTAAAAGTCCGTTAGGGCTTTTTTTTATATTAAATTTGCACACCTTATAAAAACATAAATCATAATAATATGAGTTTCATAAATAGTATTCTTAAAGCTTTTGTAGGAGATAAATCCCAAAAAGATGTAAAAGCAATACAACCTTTAGTAACAAAAACAAAATCTTTCGAAAGCAGTTTAATGGCGCTTTCTCATGATGAACTACGTAATAAAACCATTTCATTCAAAGAAAAAATTAAAACTGCAAGAGCAGAAAAAGATACAAAAATTGAAGCACTAAGACAAGAAGCAGAAAACACTTCTGATATTGACAAAAGAGAAGATATCTACAACGCAATTGATGCTCTTGAAAAAGAAGCGTATGACATTTCTGAAAAAGTATTAAATGAGATTCTTCCAGAAGCGTTTGCAGTTGTTAAAGAAACTGCTCGTCGTTTTAAAGAGAACACATCAATTTCTGTTACTGCTTCTGCAAAAGACAGAGAACTTTCGGCTACAAAATCATATATAACTTTAGATGGTGATAATGCCGTTTGGGCAAACTCATGGAATGCTGCCGGAAAAGAAATCACTTGGGATATGATTCACTATGACGTTCAGTTGATTGGTGGCGTTGTATTGCATCAAGGAAAAATTTCCGAAATGCAAACGGGAGAAGGAAAAACATTAGTAGCAACGCTTCCACTCTATTTGAATGCTTTGACTGGAAATGGTGTTCACTTAGTTACCGTGAATGACTACTTAGCAAAACGTGATAGCACTTGGAAAGCACCTTTATTTGAATTCCACGGAATTACTGTTGATTGTATTGATAACCATTCGCCAAACTCTGACGCAAGAAGAAAAGCTTATGAAGCTGATATCACTTATGGAACAAATAACGAATTTGGTTTCGATTATTTGCGTGATAATATGGCACATTCGCCAGAAGATTTAGTGCAAAGAAAACACAATTATGCCATTGTCGACGAGGTCGACTCAGTATTGATTGATGATGCAAGAACGCCATTAATTATTTCTGGTCCAGTTCCTGATGGTGATAGACACGAATTCAACGAATTAAAACCAAAAATCGAAAACCTTTTCAATTTACAACGTCAATTAGCAAACGGATTTTTAACCGAAGCCAAACGTTTAATAAAAGAAGGAAATACTAAAGATGGTGGTTTCCAATTATTAAGAGCTTTTCGTGCTTATCCAAGAAACAAAGCGTTGATTAAGTTTTTAAGTGAAGAAGGAATCAAAGCACTTTTACAAAAAACCGAAAACGAATACATGCAAGACAACAATCGCAAAATGCCATTGATTGACGAAGCGTTGTATTTTGTAATCGAAGAAAAAAACAATCAAGTAGAATTATCAGACAACGGAATTAAATTCCTTTCTCAAGATACCGATGCCAACTTTTTTGTTCTTCCAGATATTGGAACTGAAATTGCCAACATCGAAAAACAAAACCTTGATAAAGATGCAGAAGCAGAAGCAAAAGAACGTTTGTTTCAAGATTTCGGAGTAAAATCGGAACGAATTCACACACTTACGCAGTTATTGAAAGCATATACTATTTTTGAAAAAGATACAGAGTATGTAATCATGGACAATAAAGTTATGATTGTTGACGAATCAACAGGTCGTATCATGGATGGTCGTCGTTATTCTGATGGATTGCACCAAGCGATTGAAGCCAAAGAAAATGTAACGATTGAAGCTGCAACTCAAACTTTTGCTACAATTACATTGCAAAATTATTTTAGAATGTACAGTAAATTGGCTGGTATGACTGGAACTGCCGTTACTGAAGCTGGTGAATTATGGCAAATTTATAAATTAGACGTTGTTGAAATTCCAACCAATCGTGGAATGGCAAGAAAAGATAAAGAAGATTTGATTTACCGTTCGGTTCGTGAAAAATTCAATGCCGTTATAGAAGATGTAACCCAACTTTCCGCTTCAGGAAGACCAGTTTTGATTGGAACAACATCGGTTGAAATTTCGGAATTATTGAGTAGAATGTTGAAAATGCGTGGTGTAAATCACAACGTTTTGAACGCGAAAATGCACAAAAAAGAAGCTGATATTGTAGCCGAAGCAGGAAATCCTGGTGTCGTTACTATTGCAACTAATATGGCTGGTCGTGGAACCGATATTAAGCTTTCGCCAGAAGTAAAAGCGGCTGGCGGATTGGCTATTATTGGTACAGAACGTCACGATTCACGTCGTGTTGACCGTCAGTTGCGTGGTCGTGCTGGTCGTCAAGGTGATCCAGGAAGTTCGCAGTTTTACGTTTCATTGGAAGATAATTTGATGCGTCTTTTTGGTTCGGATAGAGTAGCCAAAATCATGGACAGAATGGGATTGAAAGAAGGTGAAGTTATCCAACATTCGATGATGACAAAATCTATCGAACGCGCACAGAAAAAAGTAGAAGAAAACAACTTTGGAACTCGTAAACGTTTACTAGAATATGACGATGTTATGAATTCACAACGTGAAGTAGTTTACAAACGTCGTCGTCATGCTTTACATGGAGAACGTTTGAAACTTGACATCGCAAATATGATGTACGACACTTGCGAAGTAATTGTAAGCGATAATAAAGCGGCAAATAATTTCAAAAACTTTGAATTTGAATTAATTCGTTATTTCTCAATCACATCGCCAATTTCGGCAAATGATTTTGAAAAAATGTCTGAAATGGAAATTACAGGCAAAGTATATAAAGCAGCAATGGCTTATTATGCTGAAAAAACAGAACGTAGCGCAAGAGAAGCTTTGCCAATCATTACAGAAGTATATCAAAAAGAAGGTAATAAATTTGAGCGAATTGTAGTTCCGTTTTCTGATGGAATTAAAACCTTGAATGTAGTTACCGATTTGAAAAAAGCGTTTGAATCTAATGGAGCACAACTTGTAGCTGATTTTGAAAAAAACATCACTTTGGCAATTGTGGATGAAGCGTGGAAAAAGCATTTACGCAAAATGGACGAATTGAAACAATCAGTTCAATTAGCGGTTCACGAACAAAAAGATCCATTGTTGATATACAAATTAGAAGCATTCAAATTGTTTAGCAACATGCTTGATGGAGTGAATAAAGAAGTAATTTCATTCTTGTTCAAAGGAGATTTACCTCAACAAAATCAAAACATTCAAGAAGCTAGAGAAGTAAAACGCAAAGAGAATTATACGGAAACTAAAGACGAAATAGAAAGCAGCGAATCAATTAATAGAGAAGCAAGTCAAACACAACAACGTCCACAAGTAACAGAAACTATCGTTCGCGAAACACCAAAAATAAACCGTAATGATACCGTTACTGTAAAACATGTAATGAGTGGAAAAACAGAAAGCATGAAATACAAAAAAGC
>DAOLYL010000157.1:0-3824 GCA_035425765.1 Flavobacterium sp.
TATCATGAGATTTTCCTGTTCCTTTATCGGTTGCAGAAACTTTGATGATACCATTAGCATCAATATCAAAAGTTACTTCAATTTGTGGAACACCTCTTGGTGCTGGTGGAATTCCGTCTAAGTGGAAACGACCGATAGTTTTGTTATCTGCAGCCATTGTTCTTTCACCTTGAATAACGTGAATTTCAACACTTGGTTGATTATCAGCAGCAGTTGAGAAAACTTGTGATTTTTTCGTTGGAATTGTAGTGTTAGACTCAATTAATTTAGTCATAACGTTACCCATAGTTTCAATTCCTAATGATAAAGGTGTAACGTCTAATAACAATACATCTTTTACATCACCAGTTAAAACGCCACCTTGAATTGCAGCTCCAATCGCTACAACTTCATCAGGATTAACTCCTTTTGATGCTTTTTTACCAAAGAATTTTTCAACTTGCTCTTGAATAACTGGTATTCTTGTAGAACCACCAACTAAGATAACTTCGTCAATATCAGAAGTTGATAAACCTGCATCTTTCAACGCTTTAGCAACTGGTTCCATTGAACGTTTTACTAAAGTTTCAGCTAATTGTTCAAATTTAGCACGAGTTAATGTTTTAACTAAGTGTTTTGGTCCTGAAGCAGTAGCCGTAACGTATGGTAAGTTAATTTCTGTTTGAGTTGAAGATGACAATTCAATTTTAGCTTTTTCAGCAGCTTCTTTTAAACGTTGTAATGCCATTGGATCTTTACGTAAATCAACTCCTTCTTCAGCGTTAAATTCGTTAGCCATCCAATCGATGATTACTTGGTCAAAATCGTCTCCACCTAAGTGAGTATCACCATTTGTAGAAAGAACTTCAAAAACACCGTCACCTAATTCAAGAACAGAAATATCAAAAGTTCCTCCACCTAAATCATAAACTGCGATTTTTTGGTCAATACCTTTTTTGTCTAATCCATAAGCTAATGCCGCAGCAGTTGGCTCATTGATGATACGCATTACTTTTAAACCTGCAATTTCACCAGCTTCTTTTGTAGCTTGACGTTGTGCATCGTTAAAGTATGCTGGAACAGTAATAACTGCTTCTGTAACTGTTTGACCTAAATAGTCTTCAGCTGTTTTTTTCATTTTTTGAAGTGTCATTGCTGACAATTCTTGTGGTGTATAAAGTCTTCCGTCGATATCAACACGTGGCGTATCATTATCTCCTTTTACAACTTTATAAGCAACAGTCGATGCTTCTTTAGCACTTTCTGTGTATTTATTTCCCATAAAACGTTTTACTGACGCTATGGTTTTAGTAGGATTTGTTACAGCTTGTCTTTTTGCTGGATCACCTACTTTAATTTCGCCACCTTCTACAAATGCAATTACAGATGGTGTAGTTCTCTTTCCTTCTGCATTAGCAATTACAACTGGTTCTCCACCTTCCATAACTGATACGCAAGAATTGGTTGTACCTAAATCGATACCAATAATTTTTCCCATTTTTATATTTAATTAATTTTAGAAAATTCTTTTTTTAAACTCGAAATGTCAAAAAGCAATGATTGTGCCAATATCAAAATGTTAAAAAGATGTCAGTTTTTGACAAATTAAATATGACAAGATGGCATTTTTATGACTTTTTTTTAGCTAAAACATATTCAAAACCGATGATAAACAAAAAAGCTAACACATAGATTATCAAGTCATGACACGAAAAAGAAGTTCCGATTACTACTTTTGCAATTGTACTATTTTGTAAATTCAACTGTTCTACAACATTAAAATATTGTGCAAATTCTACCATAAAAGCAAAAATCAAAACAGCAATCGCCATTTTATATTTATTGCAGTTTAGAAAACTCATGCCAAAACAATAAATCAACAAAACGACTAAAAAATCACCAAAATAAGGTCGGATAAAATTATCGTGAAAATATAAAGCAATCAAAACTTCGGTTACAAAAAGCAGCAGAAATAAAACGAAGTAATTTTTATTGAAAACAAGATTATTCATCAACAGATTTTCTTTTAAAAAGTATTTTTTCGTTAAAAACAACAATTGAAATCAAAATCAAAACATAAGAAATAATATGTGCCGAAGTAATTTTTTCATGGAAATAAAACACTCCTATAAAGAAGTTAATCAGCGGATTGGTGTACATCAAAATGCCAACTGCCGACGAATTCATTCCTTTTAATGCGTATAAATTCAGGAATAACGGAATGATGGTAAACAAAACCACAATGACAAACATCAAGATATAAAACAATGATTCTTTTGGTGTTTCACTACCATATTTTGGAAAGAAAAACAGCAAAACACTCGATGCAATCACCATTTGAATAGTCAAAACGATAAATTTATCAAAGAGATTATTCTTTCGTTGGCTGATTAAATACAAAGCAAATGTTGTAGCAATAATTAAACTATAAACTAATCCTGTTAAATCACCATAAGACAAAATTGCACAACTAATGATGCACAAAACCACCGAAAACCATTGCCAGAAACTGAGTTTTTCTTTCAGAATAAAAAATGCCAAAATAGTCGTTACAATTGGGCAAATTAAATAAGCAAACGAAGCCGAATTTAAGCTCACATGATTGACGGCAAACATGAATAAATACCAATTAATCACCAATAAAAATCCGCCCAAAATGGTCAATGATAGAAATCGGGTTTTCTCTTTTTTACTAAGTGATTTGAATAGTGCCAAATTCGTTTTTACAATTTCAAAACGAACCGCAACATTGATGACTAAAAGTAAAGCGGTTGCCAAAAAAACTCGGTAAAACAAAATATCCAACGAAGGATAATCGTGTAAAGGTTTCAACGCCAAACTGAAAAATCCCCAAATGATAAAAGCCGATAATGCCGAGAGATAATATTTATTGATTTGCACAGAGTTAATTTTGATGCAAATGTAAAGAATAGAAATTATGTGTTTAGATAAATATTTGCTAAAAAAAATCCCAACCGTTACGTTGGGATTGTATCTCTAATCATTCATCGAAATCAGAAACTCGTCGTTGTTTCGTGTTTTCTTAATTTTATCATTTATAGTATCCATTGCTTCTACCGGATTCATGTCGGCTAAGAATTTGCGCAAAATCCACATTCTTTGAAGTGTTTTTTCGTCAAGAAGTAAATCATCACGACGTGTACTTGAAGACGTTAAATCGATAGCAGGGAAAATTCTACGGTTGGCAATTTTTCTATCCAATTGCAACTCCATGTTTCCTGTTCCTTTAAATTCTTCGAAAATTACTTCGTCCATTTTAGAACCTGTTTCGGTTAAAGCTGTTGCGATGATGCTCAACGAACCACCGTTTTCTACGTTTCGTGCCGCACCGAAAAATCGTTTTGGTTTTTGCAACGCATTGGCATCAACTCCACCCGAAAGTACTTTTCCAGAAGCTGGTTGAACCGTATTGTAAGCTCTTGCTAAACGTGTAATGGAATCCAAAAGAATAACCACATCATGTCCGCATTCTACTAATCTTTTTGCTTTTTCGAGAACGATATTAGCTATTTTTACGTGTTCCATTGGTTCACGGTCAAAGGTTGAAGCAATAACTTCACCTCTAACGCTTCGTTGCATATCAGTAACTTCCTCTGGACGTTCGTCAATCAGTAAAACGATTAAATAAACTTCCGGATGATTGGCAGCAATAGCGTTGGCAATGTCTTTTAGCAACATTGTTTTACCCGTTTTTGGCTGTGCAACAATCATCCCTCTTTGACCTTTTCCAATTGGTGAAAATAAATCGATTACACGTGTAGAAACACTGGCTTGTTTATCGGCAATATTGAATTTTTCTTTTGGGAAAATTGGTGTCAAATGTT
>DAOLYL010000157.1:3924-5501 GCA_035425765.1 Flavobacterium sp.
GCTTGTTTATCGGCAATATTGAATTTTTCTTTTGGGAAAATTGGTGTCAAATGTTCGAAGGAAACTCTATCGCGAACTACTTGCGGATCATGTCCATTGATTTTTAAAACCCTAACTAGTGGAAAGAACTTCTCGCCTTCTTTTGGTGGACGAACAACACCTTTAACTGTATCACCAGTTTTTAATCCAAACAAACGAATTTGCGAAGTGGACAAATAAATATCATCTGGCGAAGCTAAATAATTGTAATCCGATGAACGTAAAAAACCATAACCATCAGGCATCATTTCAAGAACACCTTCACTTTCTATAATTCCGTCAAATTCATAATCTGAATCTCGGAAATTATTTTGCTTTTTACCTTTAAAATTTGGATTGTTGTTGTTGGCATTCTGGTTTCCGTTGCCATTTTGATGTTTTGGTCTTGGCTCACGGCTTCCGTCCTTATTTTGATTTGGATTGGTTTCTGGTTCTTCAACCGTTGGTTTTTCAGTAACTTCTTCAGTTGTTTTTTGTTCTTGTGAAGTTATTTCGGTTGAAATATTTTTCTTTTTGTCAAAAAGTGGCTTTTTGAACTTGGGGTTTTTATTTTGAAAAGCTGTTTTTTCTTCTGCTACGACAGTTTCATTTGAAGTTGGTTTTACTTCTTCAATATCGTTTGAACTACTATCGAACAAATCATTTTGAGTTTTCTCAATAGCTTTTTTGGGTTCAGGCAAAATTCTTGCTCTTTTGGTTTTATTATCAACAACTTTTTCTTCTTTGGGTTGTTCTGTTGCTGTTTCAGTTGTTTTGTTCTGATGTTCTAAAATTTGGGTAATAAGTGTGTCTTTTTTGGCACCAGCAACTTTTATTGTTTTTGCTAATTTAGCAATTTCTTGAAGCTCAGCAAGCTTCATTTCTTTTAGGGCAGAAATATCAAACATGTATATAAAATGTGATTTTTAATTTGAATTAAAAAATTAAAAAAATTGTGTAGAAAAATTTTAATTGAATAGTCCGAAGGATGAAGTACTTACGGAAATGTTATGCAATAATACAAATAATATTTTATCATGCAATAGTATTTTTTAAAAAGAAACTTTATTTTTGTGCATCAAATTTGAACAATGTTTAGACCACAAACTTATTTTTTAATCGTTTCGTTACTGATAACTGGCGTGTTACCTTTTGTTTTTCCACTTTGGAAAGATAATGCTGGTACTCCATTTTATTTTATGATGGACATTGTTTATAGTGCTTTGTTTGGATTAAGTACAACTTTGTCGCTTTTGAGCATATTATCACACAAAAAAAGACAACAACAATTTGTCATGGGCAGATTGAATATGATATTGAATTTAATTTTATTAGGATTATTTGTGTATCGAACGCTAAATGCATCTGGAGAAACAGCTATTTCTGAGAAAGGTGTTGGGATGTTCTTACCTATTATTTCTATCGTATTTTTGGTTTTGGCCAACAAAGCCATCAAAAAGGATGAAGATCTTGTAAAATCTGTGGATCGATTGCGATAAACCTATAAACTTAGTTTTTTAGTGCTGCGAAAATCCCGAACGAAAGTTTGGGATTTTTTT
>DAOLYL010000158.1:0-5417 GCA_035425765.1 Flavobacterium sp.
GAACATTGTCCTTCGTTAGAGAAATTATAAATTCCATAAAAGTGTTCAGTGTTCAGTTTTGAGTATTCAGTAACTATTTTTATTAACGCTTCCGCCAAATCTACTGCATTTGTTGGTGTTCCAATTTGGTCGTTTACAACTGAAATTGTATCTCTTTCAGAAGCTAAACGCAACATTGTTTTCATAAAATTGTTTCCAAATTGTGAATAAACCCATGATGTTCTAATTATAAAATGTTTCTCCCAAACTTGTTGGATTGCTTTTTCGCCATCCAATTTTGTTTGTCCATAAACTCCAGTTGGATTGGGTAAATCCTGCTCAAGGTATGGAGTTTTTTTATTTCCATCAAACACAAAATCAGTAGAAATATGAAGTAAAATAGTATCGAATTTCTTTGAAACCTCAGCTAAGTTTTTTGCACCCGTTACATTGATTGCAAAAGCTTTTTCAGGTTCGTTTTCGGCTTTGTCAACCGCAGTATACGCTGCAGCATTAATACAAAAGTCTGGTTTATAATTTGAAAAAATAGTTTCACAATTCTCTAAACTAGTAATATCTAAAGTTTTTGAATCACAAAAAACAAAGTCTATTTGCGGATAATTTGGCGCAATAAACTGCAAGCTTTGACCTAATTGTCCCGAACTTCCTGTAACTAAAACTACCATGCTTTTTTGGCGTTTTCAAGATTAGGTTGTACTTTATCTTTTTCAGAAATTATCAAACTTTCAAATGAAAATTGCCAATCAATATTGATAGTTTTATCGTTATAAGCTATTCCGCCTTCACTTTCTTTGTTATAAAAATTATCACATTTGTAGAAAAAAGTTGCGGTTTCACTTAAAACCAAAAATCCGTGAGCAAAACCTCTTGGAACAAAAAACTGCTTTTTATTTTCATCTGATAAAAGCACAGCTTCATATTGACCAAATGTTGGTGAACCAGGGCGAATATCAACAGCTACATCTAAAACTTCACCTTGTAACACTCGAACTAATTTGGCTTGCGCATGTTCGCCAGTTTGATAATGCAATCCGCGTAAAACGCCTTTTGTAGAAAACGATTGATTGTCTTGAACAAAATGAACCGCTTGTTCAACTCCTTCTTGAAACGTTTTTTCATTGAAACTTTCCATGAAATAACCACGTTCGTCGAGAATAATTTTTGGCTCAATTACATAACAACCTGCTAATTTTGTTGGTACAAAATTCATTTATATTAAACTTAATAAGTGATTTCCATAACCACTTTTTAATAGTGGTTGGGCTAATTTTTTTAGTTGTTCGGCATCTATGAAACCCATTTTGAAAGCAGCTTCTTCAATGGCTCCAATTTTTAATCCTTGGCGTTCTTCTATTACTTGAACAAACTGACTGGCTTGCATTAATGAATTGAATGTTCCAGTATCAAGCCAAGCTGTTCCTCTATCTAAAATACTTACTTTTAGTTTTCCGCGACTAAGGTATTCTTTGTTTATATCGGTAATTTCAAGTTCACCACGATGACTTGGTTGTATATTAGCAGCAATTTCAACTACATCATTATCATAAAAATAGATTCCAGGAACTGCATAATTTGACTTTGGTGTTTCTGGCTTTTCTTCTATTGATAATACATTTCCATTTACATCAAAATCTACAACACCATATCGTTCCGGATCGTGAACATGATAAGCATAAATAATTCCACCATCAGGATTATTATTAGCTAGTAATAAATCGGATAATCCTGTTCCGTAAAAAATATTATCGCCTAAAACTAAAGCTACTTTATCGTTTCCAATAAATTCTTTACCAATGATAAAAGCTTCTGCTAAACCATTTGGAAGTTCTTGAACCTCATATTCAAATCGACAACCTAAATTGGAACCATCGCCAAGCAATTGTCTAAATAATGGTAAATCATGTGGCGTAGAAATTATCAAAATTTCTCTAATTCCTGACCAAATTAAGGTTGACAACGGATAATAAATCATTGGTTTATCATAAATTGGCATCAACTGCTTGCTAACCGCTAAAGTCAACGGATGCAGACGCGTTCCCGAACCGCCAGCTAATATTATTCCTTTCATTAACTATTTAATTTAGCTTGCTGTCTTCTGTAAAAAGATCTAAATAATCCAAACAAAACAAATAAGAAAACGAATAAAACTGGTAAAACTAATTTCATTTTGCCATTCGTACTTTTGTTGTTTTTTATATTGATTACTTCTCCATTACTTTTTACAATTTTATCAAAATTTACTAACTCAATTCTATGATATCCTTGTTCTCCAACTAATTCTTCTTTTGTTTTGATTACATCATTCAGTTGAGAATTTTCGTTGTAATATACCAACTTATCACTTTTTTGAGAACCGTTAACTGTATTTGAAAATGAATTTAAAAAACCATTAATCTGATTAATTATGGAATCATTCTCAACCATTTTAATTTTTATATTATTAACAAACTCTTTTTGTATTAAGGAATAATATTCAGAAGTGTTCAAATAATTTAAAATTGGGTTTACAGTTTTTTCATAATTTGTTTCATTGGACGTTCTGAAGTTAATTAAATGATATGGGTAATTTTTACTTGTCATATTTTCATTTAAAATTTTCTTTAAATCTCCATCTTCAGCCATTAATTTTAAAAGCTCAAAATTTTGACTTTTATTTTCAATAAACTTGTAAACATCAGTAATCGGAGTGATTTCAATTTTTTTGAATTTTTTCGAGTCTTTTATCCCAACTACTTCTTTAAGAAAAACAGTATCATTATCAGCAATTTTCGAGTTAATTAATTCAATTTTTGCATACAAATAATCAATGCTTCCAAAATTAGGTTGAACAATTATTTGATGATCATAAACTTTAGTGTTTTTATCCATATAAAAACCAAGTCCTGCACCTAAAATAAATAAAATTGAAACCCAAATAATATTTCTTTTAAAAAAAAGAATTACCTTAAAGATATTGGTTGCAATTCCTTCAAAAAAATCACCAATTTTTCTTGAAATCTGTGATAAATCAATTTCTTGATTATCATTATTTTGAGAATTTGTACTCATGTTTATTTGGTATTAAAGATTTGTTCTAAAATTTTAATCGTAATCAAATAAGTTGGCTTTACTCCTGTTGTTCCTAATCCTCCAGATGCCAAAGTACTTCCTGTTTCCAAGGGATTATCCGACGCATAATAAGCATAACGAACTTTTACATCTTGCGGAATACTTTTTCTGATTTTTGATGCCGATTGAATCGCTTTTTGATAATATGCGCCTTCCATTTCAAGTCCGATAACTTCCCATGTTGATTCGTGGAAAAACTTCAACAAATCTTTATTTTGAAGCGATGTTCCCAAAACGGTAACCATTGGTCCAGCATAAACTGGAATGTCATTTCCTTCAAACATTTTTGCGGTCAATTCGTTTTCAAACGGATAATTATCGGCTGTTCCTTCATTAATATGTGCCGATGGAATCATGATGTCGCCTTTTCCTCCTTCAAGAATTCCTGCTTTTCCCATAATGGAAACCGATTCTACATTTAGCAAAATTCTATTTTTTCCGTCTTTGAAAGGTTTCAATAATTCATCGATGGTTTCAAAAGCTTGTTCGCCAAAAGCATAATCCATAACGATTAAAACTGGAGCCAATTTTCCAACTTTAGCCGATGGAAATGCGGTTTTCTTCCAATCGAATTTTGCTGTGTCAAACAACTGAACATCGATATTTGTTCCCGATTCGTCTGGCATGGAAATCATTCCGTGAAGCAAAGCAAAATCTTCTACTTTTTTACGCAAATCTTTGTTTCCCGAAGCGCTTAAATCTTCATAAATTTGATATTCTTCTTTGCCTTTATATTTTGCAGACAAAACACTTGGCGCAAAAACCGAGTTCATAACACTGTGCATATTCGCACTAATAATATGAATTGGTCGATCTAATAAATTGTTATCTTTTAATTTATTTTTTATCGAATGTGCCCAAATTTCTCCATGAATGTGATGTCCAAGTCGTTCTCTCAAAATTGGACTGAACGTTATCGTTCTTTTGTTGTTGTCCACAATTTCTTCGATGGCAATTTTTCCTAACCAATAAACTACGTGCAAAAATCTATCTGGTTTTTCAGTTGTTCCAAAGCTGTCATAAATATCTAAAACTTCCGAAAAACTTCTTCCTAAAACATTGGCTGCATGCGAAATTGCAATTTCTTTTTCTTTTTGCGAAAGCTTCTTATTTTGAAGAACGGCTTGTTCTAGTTTTTGCCAATCGCGCGTAACTTCAACTTCAATATCGTCCAATAAAACTCTGTCTTTTATCTTATGCGATTCGATGAAAATAAACGTCAAATGCGTCAAAATATCATAAATATCCGAACGTCCGCGAGTGATTTCAACATTCATTTGTTCGTCGTCAATTCGATAACAATTACGTCTTCTTTTTGGTGGAACAATCGCTTGAAAATGTGATTTTGAATAACCTTCGTCTGAAGTTAAATTGATGTAACGACATTCTTCAATGCCAACCGGAAGTCTTTCAATAACATAAAGCAAACCGTTAAGTTCTACTTTTTCTTCGGCAATACTTCCATAAATTTCTGGTCTAAGAGAAAGCAATGCTTCTCTCAAAGTTTCTCCCGAAACACCCATTGGTTTATAAAAACCTCTGTTGAATAAATGTCTCATGGTAATGTACAGTCGTTCAATAGCTGCTGACGACTCTTGCGCTCGTGAGCGCGAAATGTTCTTAATTTCTTTCATTAATTTTTATTTTCTAACCTGCAAATATACGGATTTTGCCGTTTAATTGGTTAGGATAAGGTTAATTGCTGGTTGATAAGCGTTGATTTTAGTTGATAATCCTTTGGTTTCTGCTGTTTCTTTTATCCATTTTCCACCCGAAAAAGTATAGTTAAAATCTCTATCCATGTAGTTATAAAGTAGTAACGGATAGTATGTTCGCAGTACTTTTGTGGCTTTGGTATTTGGATCGGTTATGGTTTTTTCTTCTTTGTTGTTTTCTATCATTAGTTTTTCAAAACCTACAAAAATTCCGTTTTTTGGCATTGTTAAATTAAAATCGGAAACATTGATTTTATTGTTTCTTCCGCCTTTTTTGATGGAAACGATGAAGTCTTTTTTTAAGAGTTTTTCGCCTGGCAATCCGTTTTCATCCACGGCATAAAAATGAATTTTTAACGAAGCCGTTTCGAGTTTACTGTCGGTTAAAACCCTAACTTGTTTGATGTATTTTGTGGTTTTGTATTTTGGATTGTATGAAAAATATTTTACGTCAATTTTTGGTCCGTTTTCAAATGCTTGAAAAATGGCGTTTTCTACTTGCCCGATTTCTATTTGTTTGGTTTCTCTTTTGTTTACAATGACAATTTCGTTGAGTTCATTGGTTATCGATTGCAAAACAACTTCTTTGGCTTG
>DAOLYL010000159.1:0-5388 GCA_035425765.1 Flavobacterium sp.
ATTTCAAATGGTGGCGTTTTCGGAAGTATGTTGTCAACACCAATTATCAATCCACCACAATCTGGAATTTTAGGAATGCACAATGTTGTGGAAAGAGCCATCGTAAAAAATGGACAAATCGTTATTGCACCAGTGATGTATGTTGCTTTATCTTATGACCACAGAATTATCGACGGACGTGAATCTGTTGGCTTCTTGGTTGCTGTTAAGGAAGCATTGGAAAAACCGGAAGAATTATTGATGGATAACAATGTGAAAAAAGCATTGGAGTTATAATTTTTAGAATTAACCTAAATACAAATCCCAAATTCCAAAAGAGTTTGGGATTTTTCTTTTCTTTGTGTTTGATTTTTAATGTATGAAGCAGAACAAAAAACAAGCCGCAATAGGATTTATTTTTATTACAATGCTAATCGATATTACGGGTTGGGGAATTATTATTCCAGTAATTCCAAAATTGATTTCAGAATTAATTAATGGTGATGTTAGTGAAGCAGCAAAATATGGTGGTTGGCTTACGTTTGCTTATGCATTTACCCAATTTATTTTTGCTCCTTTAATTGGAAATCTAAGTGACAAATACGGCAGACGACCAATTATCTTAATTTCATTGTTTGCCTTTGCATTTGATTATATTTTACTCGCATTTGCACCAACTATATTATGGTTGTTTGTGGGTAGAATTATTGCAGGATTAACTGGCGCAAGCATTACAACGGCTTCGGCATATATTGCAGATGTTAGCACACCAGAAAACAGAGCCAAAAACTTCGGGATGATTGGTGCTGCTTTTGGATTAGGATTTATCATCGGACCTGTTATTGGTGGTTTGTTAGGTCAATTTGGTTCGCGAGTTCCTTTTTATGCTGCAGCAGTTTTATGCTTTTTAAACTTCTTGTATGGTTATTTTATTCTTCCTGAGTCGTTATCTAAAAAAAATCGAAGAGCTTTTGAGTGGAAACGAGCTAACCCAATTGGTGCTTTTTTAAATTTAAAAAAACATCCTGAACTTTTAGGATTGATGCTTGCCATATTCTTGCTTTATGTTGGTTCTCATGCTGTTCATAGTAATTGGAGTTTCTTTACTATTTATAAATTCAATTGGGATGAAAAAATGGTTGGGATTTCGCTTGGCGCAATTGGACTTTTAGTTGGATTGGTTCAAGGTGGATTAATTCGGTGGACAAGCCCGAGATTAGGCAATCAAAAAAGCATTTATTTTGGTTTGATACTTTATACTGTAGGCATGTTTTTATTTGCAATTGCATCAGAAAGTTGGATGATGTTTGCTTTTTTAATTCCTTATTGTCTTGGTGGAATTTCTGGACCTGCACTACAAAGTGTGATTTCTGAAAAAGTTCCTGCGAATGAACAAGGCGAAATTCAAGGAACGATGGCTAGCTTAATGAGTGCTTCAGCCATTGTTGGTCCGCCAATGATGACTAATACTTTTTACTTTTTCACACACAAAGAAGCGCCGTTTCAATTTGCTGGTTCGCCTTTTGTTTTGGGTGGTTTTTTGATGTTGTTGAGTACTATTATTGCCTATTATTCTTTAAGGAAACGATAACTTGACAAAAGACATTAATTCTTTAGCCCCGATTGTAACGGTATCGTCTTTTGGGACGATAGTAGTGGAAAGCGGGAATAAGGTTGGCATAAATTCCTGCTGATTCGCTCCAAATTTTTTTATTTCAAATACAAACAATGATTGTAATAATCGATAATTGCTTTGCCTTCGAGTAGCACATCGGCGCCAATAATTCCATCAACTGGTTTGGCTTTATATTGTTGCAAGGCTTGGTTTACGTGTGTCATGTCAAAAACGACTAAATGAAAATCCTCGGTTTGCCAACGACCAATTTTTAAAGAATTATTTTTAGCAATTTTAGTCAACATTCCTGTTGCTCCAGCGCCAGAAGCTTTGGTTTTGGACTTTCCTGCTTTCAAATTGAAAAGCTCAATGCTTTCAAATCCAACGCAGCTATTTGAAGCACCAGTATCTAGAATAAAGTTTCCGAGAACGCCGTTTATCCTTGCTTTTATTAGTAAATGCTGGGTTTTTGAAACCTTAAAATTAATTTTTTTGTATTTTTCTTTCTTTAGAACTTCGTGAAGGTTTTTCATGTTTTTTACCGCAAAGGCGCAAAGTTTGTCGCAAAGTACGCAAAGTTTTTAATTCTACATATTATTTAATAATCGTAAATTTGCTATGTTTAATTTGAAATCTGAAACTTGAAACCAACATTAGTTTTAACCGATACGCACACGCATCTTTACTCCGAAGAATTTGGAAATGATAGAACTGAAATGATTAAAAGAGCTATTGAAACTGGTGTTTCTCGCTTTTTTGTTCCGTCCATCGATTCTACATACACTCAAAAAATGTATGATTTGGAAACTGAATTTCCTTCGAATATTTTCTTGATGATGGGTTTGCATCCGTGCTATGTGAAACCCGAAAGTTATCAGTTGGAATTGGAGCATGTAGAAAAATCATTGGCAGAAAAAAAATTCTATGCTGTTGGCGAAATTGGGATTGATTTATTTTGGGATAAAACGACTTTGAAAATTCAACAAGAAGCTTTTAAATTTCAAATTCAATTGGCAAAAAAACATAAATTGGCGATAAATATTCATTGCCGTGAGGCATTTGACGAAGTTTTTGAAGTTTTAGAAAGCGAAAAGTCAACTGATTTATTTGGGATATTTCATTGTTTTACTGGCGATTTCCAACAAGCACAACACGCCATAGATTTAGGAATGAAACTTGGAATTGGCGGAGTTGCCACGTTTAAAAATGGAAAGATTGACCAGTTTTTAAACGAGATTGATTTAAAACATATTGTTCTTGAAACGGATTCACCCTATTTAGCTCCAGTTCCTTTTCGTGGCAAACGAAACGAAAGCAGTTATACCAAACTCGTTGCCGAAAAATTAGCCCAAATTTATAATCTTCCAATAGAAGAAATTGCTAAGATTACTACCGAAAACTCTAGACAAGTTTTTGGGATTTAATGGAAATATAACCTCTAATTGCGTTTTTTTTTGTTCTTTTGTTTTTTGAAAATCCAACCAAATAATGTCAAAATTCGATTCTATTCGTCCGTTTTATGATGCTGAAGTAAACGAAGCCATTTGCAATTCTGTAAATCATCCTATGATGAAATCAATTATGGATTTTACTTTTCCAGATGTTGATGATGAAGTATGGAAAAACCAACTAAGAAGAACTCATTCTATTAGAGATTTTCAGTGTAATTTCATCTATCAATCAGTTCAAAAAGTGTTGCAAAAGTCATCCGAAGGTTTAACCACTTCGGGATTTGAAAAATTACAAAAAAACACATCGTATCTTTTCATTTCAAATCATAGAGACATCATTTTAGATACATCATTGTTAAACGTTTGTCTTTTTGACCACGGATTAGTGATGACAGCTTCGGCAATTGGAGACAATTTAGTTAAGAAAGATTTTTTAAAAACATTATCTCGATTAAACAGAAACTTTTTAGTTCAACGAGGTTTATCTCCAAGAGAATTATTAGAAAGTTCTAAATTAATGTCGGAATATATTGGACAGCTATTGCTTCGCGAAAATCGTTCGGTTTGGATTGCACAACGAGAAGGAAGAACGAAAGACGGAAACGATGCAACACACTCGGGAGTTTTAAAAATGCTTGGAATGGGTTCGGATGAAAAAAATCTGATTGATTATTTCAAAAAAATAAAAATTGTTCCCGTTTCTATTTCCTATGAATATGATCCGACAGATGCTTTGAAAATGCCTCAATTAATGGCTGAAGCCAATGCTGAAAAATATATCAAAGAAAAAAATGAAGATTTCATCACTTTAATCAGCGGGATTATTGGGCAAAAAAAACGTATTCATATTCACGTTGGTGATGTTTTAAATTCCGAATTGGATGATATTGCTAAAGAATTTGACAACAACAACAAACAAATTCAAGCTTTGGCACAAGTAATTGACGACTCCATTTTGCAGAGTTATAAACTTTGGCCAACCAATTATATTGCATACGATTTACTTCATAAAACAGATAAATTCAAAAATTTATATACTGAAAACGAAAAATCACTTTTCGAAAGACGTTTGGAAATGCGAATTGACGAAAGTAATTTGCAAATAGTGGAAAGCTTTTTGGCAATGTATGCCAATCCTGTGGTTAACAAATTGAAATATGAAAATGCAGTCTAAACCTAACATTCTTTTACTTTATACTGGTGGAACAATCGGTATGATGAAAGATTTTGAAACTGGTGCTTTAAAAGCATTTGATTTTAAAAAATTGTTAGAAAAAATTCCTGAATTACAACAATTAGATTGTCATATTGAAACCATTTCATTCGAAAAACCTATTGATTCATCCAACATAAATCTGGAACATTGGATTTCGATTGCTAAAATTATTGAAGAAAATTATTCCGTTTTTGATGGATTTGTTGTTCTTCATGGTTCGGATACCATGTCGTATTCTGCCTCAGCATTGAGCTTTATGTTAGAAAACCTGAACAAACCAGTCGTTTTTACTGGCTCGCAATTACCAATAGGAGATTTGAGAACGGATGCAAAAGAAAATTTAATTACGGCAATTCAAATCGCTTCACTGCAACAAAAAGGAAAACCAGTAATTCAAGAAGTTGGTCTTTATTTTGAATACAAATTATATAGAGGCAACCGAACAACCAAAATTAACGCCGAACATTTTAATGCTTTTTCTTCTCCTAATTTTTCTCCTTTGGCAGAATCAGGAGTACATTTAAACGTAAATTCGAACGTAATTTTAAAGCAACAAACGAATAAAAAATTAATTGTTCACAAAGATTTAGACAACAATGTTGTTATACTGAAGATGTTTCCTGGTATTAACGAAACGATATTATCAGCCGTTTTTTCAATTCCAAACTTAAAAGGAATTGTTTTAGAAACCTATGGTTCAGGAAATGCGCCAACAGAAGAATGGTTTGTTTCTATTTTGAAAAAAGGAATTAAAAAAGGATTGCATATCATCAATGTAACCCAATGCTCCGGTGGAAGTGTCAATATGGGACAATATGAAACAAGCACACAACTGAAAAAAATAGGTTTAATTTCTGGAAAAGACATTACAACCGAAGCTGCAATCACCAAACTAATGTATTTGCTTGGTCAAAATGTTGCGCCAACCGTTTTCAAAACCATTTTTGAAACTTCTCTTCGCGGTGAAATGGCTTAATAAATTGACAAACTAACTTTTTTTACTGAAAAAATTTGTTGTTCTTTGCATCCACAAAAAAAGAGAGGTGTCCGAGTGGTTGAAGGAGCAAGCCTGGAAAGTTTGTATATGGGTAACTGTATCGTGGGTTCGAATCCCATCCTCTCTGCAA
>DAOLYL010000160.1:0-5380 GCA_035425765.1 Flavobacterium sp.
ATTTCCACAGCGGTGCGGAGCATTTCCACAGCGGTGTGGAAATGCTCCGTGGAGGTGTGGAGTATTTCCTTTTATGTCATTTGCTATTCATAATTCACAATTATTTCTAAATTCAGACCATTAAAATAAAAATAGTATGTATTTTTGTTTAATATTAATTGTTTTTTGTTAAACAAAATAATAAACTTAAAAGCCGTCTATTTCATAATTATGAAAAACATTCTTTTAAAAACCGAAGACCTAAAAACAATGAACAAAGAAATGCGTGTGCATCTCATCAACAGTTTAGGAGGTTTTAAGAGTGTAGCGTTACTAGGAACACAAAGCTCCAAAGGAAATAACAACCTAGCTATTTTTAGTTCTGTTTTTCACCTTGGTGCCAATCCACCATTAATTGGGTTAATATTTCGTCCAAGTCCGCCAGAGCGTGATACTATGCGCAATATTCTAGAAACAGGATTTTATACCATAAATCATATTACTGAAAGCATATACACAAAAGGACATCAAACCTCTGCTCGCTATGATGCTGACATTTCAGAGTTTGAAGCCGTTGGTTTAACGCCTGAGTTTAAAGAGGGTTTCTTAGCGCCATTTGTTAAGGAAAGCGTTATTCAGTTGGGTATTGCTTTCAAAGAAAAGGTCGATATCACCATCAACAACACCACGATGATTATTGGTGAGATTGTGCAAATTTACATTCCCGAAAGTTGTTACAATGAAGACGGTTTTGTGGATATTGAAAAAGCAAATACCATCACTTGTTCTGGTTTAGACAGCTACCACAAAACGGTTCGGCTAGATAGATTGAGTTATGCAAAACCCGATAAAGAAATAACATCAATCCCAATCAGTTGAGCAAACCAGCTATAAATATTGTTTGGTTTAAACGAGATTTGCGGACTACAGATCACGAACCGTTGTATTATTCTTTCCAAGAAGATGTTCCGGTGTTATTGCTCTATTGTTTTGAACCTTCCATAATGGCATTTGACGATTCCGATGACAGGCATTGGCGGTTTATATACGAATCGCTACAAGGTTTGCAACAACAATTCAGCAAAGCCAATACAGAAGTGTATCTATTTCATCAAGAAGCGAAAGTTGTTTTTGAAGCTTTAAGCGAAATATACACTATCCAAACCGTATTTTCTCATGAAGAAACGGGTAACAGCATAACTTTTGATAGAGATATTGCTATACAACAGTTTTTCACAGCCCATAACATTAAATGGAAAGAATACCAAACCAACGGCGTGATTAGACGATTGAAAACCCGAGCAAAATGGGATGAAAAATGGAACGAACGAATGACTAGCGTTCCATTGTCTATTGAGGTAACAAAAGGAAATTATGTTGCATTGCCTAGTGATTTTTATCAAAAGAATAGAGGAGAAGCGTTACCCACAACAATTACAACTCGCAACACTAATTTCCAACAAGGTGGCGAATATTGGGCTTGGCGCTACATGGATAGCTTCATCAAAGAACGATATGTCAACTACAGCAAGCACATTTCTAAACCAAATTTGAGTAGAAAAGGATGCAGTCGTTTGTCTCCTTATCTTACTTATGGCAACATCAGTATGCGAATGGTGTATCAATATACAATGCAACACTATAAAGATGCGGCAAACAAGCGAGCATTGGCTAATTTTATCTCCCGATTGCATTGGCATTGTCATTTTATTCAAAAATTTGAAAGTGAATGCAGCATGGAGTTTGAAAACATCAATCGTGCTTTTGACGCTATTCAAAAGCCGAAGAATGAAGTTTATATCAAAGCGTGGCAAGAAGGAAAAACAGGAGTACCAATTGTTGATGCCTGCATGCGATGTTTGGTGGAAACAGGTTACATCAACTTTAGAATGCGTGCCATGGTGGTGTCGTTTTTTGTGTTTAACCTTTGGCAAGATTGGCGCGAATTACATTTTCTAGCACGACAGTTTCTTGATTATGAACCAGGAATTCACTATCCGCAGTTGCAAATGCAGTCTGGCGTAACCGGAATAAATACAGTTCGAATTTACAATCCCATCAAAAACTCCGAAGAACATGATACTGAAGGTATTTTCATCAAACGATGGTTGCCCGAGTTGTTGAATATTCCAGCTCATTTACTTCACGAACCATGGAAGTTGAGCTTAATAGACCAACAACTTTATGGTTGCGAAATAGGAAAGGATTATCCGTTTCCAATTGTAGATATAGAAGCTACTCGAAAGTTTGCTAGTGATATTATTTGGGGACAAAGAAAAACCGATGTATCTAAAGAAGAAGGAAAGCGCATACTAAATAAACACGTTACCAATCCAAACAAACCAAAGCGAACCAATGCGACAAGTAAAAAAGCAAAACCTACCAAGTAAAATCTGTATCGTTTGTCAAAGACCTTTCTCGTGGCGCAAGAAATGGGAGAAAGTTTGGGATGAAGTAAAATATTGTAGTGATAAATGCAGAAAAGAAAAGAAATGACAGTCAACAAAACCAAAATAGCACGATTAATTCTCGGTGATCAATTGAATAGCAATCACTCGTGGTTCGATACCGTTCAAGACAACGTTACATACATCATGATGGAAGTCAGAACCGAAACGGATTATGCCACACATCATATTCAAAAAGTAGTTGGTTTTTTTGCTGCTATGCGATTTTTTGCAGAAACATTACGCTCTAATAATCATAAAGTTATCTATATAGAGTTAAATCATAAAGACAACAAACAATCGTTTGATGCTAACCTAGAAGTTT
Organism: Flavobacterium sp.; assembly: GCA_035425765.1. Classification (GTDB taxonomy): domain Bacteria; phylum Bacteroidota; class Bacteroidia; order Flavobacteriales; family Flavobacteriaceae; genus Flavobacterium. The sequence continues at coordinate 2,752 of DAOLYL010000160.1, forward strand.
TACTTTCAAATGGTAATTTCACTCACTTCGAATACCAATTGCCAGATGAATATCGATTGGATAAAATTTTAAAAACGTTCGCTTCCCAACTTACAATACCAACTAAAGTTTATGATACGGAACATTTCTTTACCACAAGAAATGAACTAGGTACTTTTTTTGAAGGGAAGAAGATGTATTTGATGGAAAGCTTTTATCGTGCGATGAGAAAAAAACACGCTATCCTCATGGACGGAAGTAATCCAACGACAGGTCAATGGAATTATGATGCTGACAATAGAAAAAAACTACCCAAAGACCACAAACCAACTGCACCAATGGTTTTTAATAATGATGTTTCAGATATTGTTGAAATGATTTCTAAGACGGATTGTAAAACTATAGGAACAATTGAAGCGAAGCAATTTCTTTGGCCAATAAATAGAGAACAATCTTTGGAATTATTGGATTTCTTTGCAATGGAATGTTTGCCATTATTTGGAACTTATCAAGATGCAATGACACCTAATGAATGGTCGTTATATCATTCTAGACTTTCATTTTCTATGAATATTAAAATGATTTCACCTAGCGAAGTTATTCATCGTGCTATCAAAGAATGGGAAAAACATCCTGAAAAGATAGAATACAATCAACTAGAAGGTTTTGTGCGTCAAATAATCGGTTGGCGAGAATACATGCGTGGCATTTACTGGTTGAAAATGCCGGAATACAATTCGTTGAATTATTTTAATCATCAAGAAAAATTACCGGATTGGTTCTGGACAGGAAATACCAAAATGAATTGTCTAAAAGACAGCATCAAGCAATCGTTGCATTATGCCTATGCTCATCACATCCAACGATTGATGATTACAGGCAATTTTGCACTCTTAGCCGGAACACACCCAGATGAGGTTGATGCTTGGTATTTGGGAATTTATATTGATGCATTAGATTGGGTTGAAATAACTAACACAAGAGGTATGAGCCAGTTTGCTGATGGTGGAATAGTAGGAACAAAACCTTATGTGAGTTCTGCTTCCTATATTGATAAAATGAGTAATTATTGTTCAAGTTGCTATTATAACAAAGCAAAGAAAGTAGGAGAGAAGGCATGTCCTTTCAATAGTTTGTATTGGAATTTCTATGACAAACACGAAGACAAGTTGGCTAAAAATCCTCGAATTGGCATGATGTACAAAGTTTGGCACCGCATGAAACCAGAAGACAAAGAAGCTTTATTACAACAAGCGGATTATTTTTTAAAAAACATCAACAACTTATGAAAACAGCAATAGTTTGGTTTAAAACCGATTTACGATTACTTGATAACGAAACTTTGGTCAAAGCCATTGCCCAAAACGATGCAATAGTTCCTGTTTATTGTTTGGACGATTCGCATTTTGAAACCAATTCTTTTGGGTTTAAAAAAACAGGTAGCTTCAGAGCCAAGTTCCTTTTGGAATCATTACAAGACTTAAACAATCAATTGCAAACTCTAGGATCTGGATTAATTGTGGTACAAGGTAAACCAGAAGAAGAAATACCAAAAATTGTAAAACAATACAAAGCTCATAAAGTCTATGCCAAGCGTGAAGTAGCTTATGAAGAAAAACAAACAGAAGCATTAGTTCAATCGGAGTTATGGAAACTACAATGTGAATTGCTTACGTTTAGTACAAGCACATTGTACCATGCAGAAGATTTACCATTTTCAATAAAAGATATTCCCGATGTTTTTACAAGTTTTAGAAAGAAAACAGAGAAAGACTCTAGAATCAGAACCGCTTTTGATTCGCCTACTGCAATTGTTTCACCACAACTAATGCCATTTGAATTACCAACTTTAACCTCTCTGGATTTGGAAGAGGTAAAAATGGATAAACGAGCAGCCATTCAATTTAAAGGAGGAGAAACTCTTGCCATAAAAAGACTAAATCATTATTTTTTTGAAACACATGCCATTGCAAAATATAAAGAAACTAGGAATGAATTAGTAGGAGCAGACTACTCCTCGAAGTTCTCCGCTTGGTTGGCAATGGGATGTATTTCGCCACGATATATTTATCAAGAACTAAAAAAGTACGAAACGCTTCATGTTGAAAACGAGTCTACTTATTGGTTGGTTTTCGAACTTCTATGGCGCGATTATTTTAGATTTATGATGAAAAAGTACCAAAACAAACTGTTTCAAAAATTTGGCATCCAAGACAAAGAACTTCACCTCAAACCAGTGATACAAAGTATTATCAACGATTGGATTAATGGACAAACAGGAGTTGACTTTGTTGATGCCAATATGATAGAGCTAAAAGAAACAGGTTTTATGAGCAATCGAGGTCGTCAAAACGTAGCGAGTTATCTCTGCAATGATTTGAAATTAGATTGGCGTTATGGAGCCAGTTATTTTGAACAACAACTGATTGATTATGATGTTTGCAGCAATTGGGGTAATTGGGCTTATCTAGCCGGAGTAGGAAATGATCCAAGAGGCAATCGCTATTTTAATATTGAAAAGCAAGCCAGCGATTATGATAAAAATAAAGTTTATAGAAAGTTGTGGTTAAAAGAACATTGAAAAAATCTATGAACAGTACTTTTAGAAAAATAATATAATAAAAAAACCGATTAGTTTCCTAATCGGTTT